>WTJZ01000013.1:0-5549 GCA_011524615.1 Akkermansiaceae bacterium
TCAAATTCCATTCACCCAGCCCTGATAAGGGCGGGTCGATTCCAGCATAGGCCGCGGGGATGGCTTGGTCGCCAAAGGCGACCAAGGTGCATCCTGGAGGCCTATGTTTAGGCGGAGCCGATATCCCGCCGAACGCAGCGCCTCTTCCTCACGCTTATAGAGGAGGGCGGGATCAGGATTGCCTGCGGGCGCGCCTCCCTTAGGTTGCGCCTCTGCAAGCCTTAGGAAACATCGGAACGCTACGTTCGGCGCTTATCTCCCTCGCTCCTAACCCAGCCCTCCGTGCCCAATGGGTTGCACGTTGTGCAACACCTACAGGCACTGCGGACTGGGCTGGAATCTGCCGCCCTTATCAGGGCTGGGTGAATGAAATTTGAGAGTTGAATGGCTCCTCCGTGAGATTAATGGACTTCTTTTTACGATTCAACGCAATCAGTCCCGAAGTGGTCTGGCCATGTTGCTTTAATGTACAGAGAGTGATCTACTGAGAACCAAACCTCATGTTCATTTCCTGAGTCATCACATGGAGAACTTTGAAGTTCTGGGAGTTGGTCGAGAAAGTAACCTTGATCTTTGGCGATTTGTTTGAAGATTTCGACTTCTTCGATGTAATAGGTGTCGCCTCCTTGAATTCGCTTAATTGTTGCGCAGCTCTCTCGGAGCAACGCAATAAATTCTGAGAGCGTGCCACTCTCATTTCTTCCGCCAAATTCATTAATTTGGCATTATCGAATATTAAGGTAGCGTTCAAGAGAAAAGCACTAGAGCACTTCGGCGATGAATGGGGCGGTAGCGGAGGTCGTGGATTGGGCGACTTGTTCCGGTGTGCCAGAGGCGCAGACGGTTCCACCGTGAGGGCCTGCTTCTGGACCGAAGTCGAGAATATAGTCGGCCTCAGCCATGAGGGCTGGGTGGTGCTCGACGACGACGACGGTGTGTCCCTCGTCCGTGAGGCGGTGGAGGACGTCGATGAGCTTGCGGATGTCATTCAGGTGGAGGCCGATGGAGGGTTCCTCGATGAGGTAGAGGTTTTGGTTAGTAGCCTTGGTTCCTCGGTCTTTGACTCGACCTTTGGTGAGTTCGGTGACGAGCTTGAGTCGCTGGGCCTCTCCACCACTGAGAGTCGGGCTGGGTTGTCCGATCTGGAGGTAGCCTAGACCTGTATCCGCGAGGAGTCCTAGAGTACGGCTGAGCTTAGGGTGAGCAGAGAAGAATTCAGCGGCTTCATCGATGGGCATGCGGAGGATGTCAGCGATGTTCTTGCCATTATAATGGACGCCGAGGGTGGCGGGGTTATAGCGGTCTCCACGACAGGTCTCACAGGGGACACGGGTGGTGGGGAGGAAGTCCATCTCTAGTCTGATTGAGCCATTGCCCTTACATTCTGGGCACTGTCCCTCAGCGTTATTGAAGCTGAAGCGTGAGGCGGAGAACCCACGTATCTGCGCCTCTGGTAGCTGAGCGAAGAGGGTGCGGATATGGTCGAAGATCTTGACGTACGTCGCGGGGCATGAGCGCGACGTCTTACCGATCGGGCTTTGGTCGACCTCGAAGATGTACTTGAACTCGCTAAAGCCACTGGCGGACTTACAGTACGGGGCGAGCTTATTTTGTTGCGCCTTGGTGAGCTTCTTATCGGACTTGAGCTTGTGGAGCAGATTGGCGACTGGTTGGAGGGTACCTCGCATGAAGGTCGACTTCCCTGATCCAGAGACCCCTGTGATGACAGTGAGGCGCCCCTTAGGGATCTGGACGTTGATGTCCTGAAGGTTGTTTGTGTGGCATCCCTTCAGCGTGAGCCATTGGTCTGACGGGAGGACCTTCTTAGCGATGGAGCGACGTTCTCCTCTGGAGGGGTGTTGGATCGGGTTTTTGAGCGCTTGTCCGGTGACGGAGTCCTTCTTACGCATGAGTTGCTTGAGGCTGCCCTGCGCCATGATCTCGCCACCGAGACGCCCCGCGCCAGGGCCTAGATCGATGACATGCTTAGCGCGCGCCATCGTCTCCTCGTCATGTTCGACGATGAGGAGGGAGTTCCCCTTCTTCTGCAGGGTCTGGAGGGTGTCGAGGAGCGCCTTGTTATCACGAGGGTGGAGGCCGATGGTGGGTTCATCGAGCACGTACATGACGCCTTGGAGGTTAGATCCCAGCTGAGCTGCGAGGCGAATGCGCTGAGCCTCTCCTCCACTGAGAGTGGTAGCGGAGCGGTCGAGTGAGAGGTAGCCTAGTCCGACTTGGGAGAGGAAGTGGAGGCGCTGAGTGATCTCTGGAATGATGTCTCGTGCGATCTCCTTCTCACGGCCAGAGAACTTGAATGCGGTGACCAATTGGTGAGCCTCTCTCACAGATTGCTGTGTGAGGTAGGGGAGGGAGATCTTTTCTCCGAGGTAGATGAAGTTGACCGACCGCTTGAGTCGCGACCCCTTACAGCTCGGGCAGATAATTTTCTCCTCTTCGTCCTCATCCTTACGCGACTTCTCTTCGGCGAGCTCGGCCTCTAGGGCGGAGTCAAACTTATCCATGCGGAAGCGCTTGGTACTGAGGGTGCCGTATCCTCGGCAATCTGGACACCAGCCGCGAGGGGAGTTGAAGGAGAAGTCGGCCGGATCAGGCTCCTCAAAGGACTCGCCCGTGGCGGCACTCACACGAGCAGTGGAGAAGACTTGGAGCTTATTCTGATGATCCAGCATGCGGATGAAGCCTTTGGAGAGGGTAAGGGCTTCGGTGATCTTTTCCTTCAGGAGGGCGGGCTTGAGCTTAGTTCCTGCGGTCACGATGATGTCGATATCATGCTCGACGTATCGCTCGAGCGGCTCGAAGTCGTCTACATCGATGATCTGTTGGTCGACAAAGAGGGCCTGGTATCCCATGCGGGCGGCCCGATCCGCGACGTCGGTATGGAATCCCTTACGGCCTCGTACGACGGGTGCCATGAGGTGGATTCGTCCGAGGGCAGCATGTTCCTTAATCTTCTCAAATATAGCGGACTCGGTCTGCGAGACGACGGGTTCACCTGACTCTGGACAATGCTGTGTACCGAGCTTGGCAAAGAGGAGGCGGAGGAAGTGATAGATCTCGGTGACGGTCGCGACGGTGGACTTACCTCCACCACGAGAGATGCGCTGTTCGATCGCGACGGTGGGGGGGAGCCCAGCGATCGAGTCTACGTCGGGCTTCTCGAGCTGTTCAGCGAACTGACGGGCGTAGGGCGACATCGAGTCGAGGAAGCGACGTTGACCCTCTGCGAAGATGAGGTCAAAGGCTAGGGTCGATTTACCCGAACCAGAGAGTCCTGTGACGACATTGAAGCTGTTCAGTGGTAGGTCGACGGTGAGGTTCTTGAGGTTATGATGGCGTGCGCCCCGGATACTGAGGTGGGTATTGGTGATCGCATTATACGGTACTGCGTCTTCTGCCGCGAGGACGAGTCCTGTGCCTTCTTCCATGAGAGATCTCGATCCCGTTGGGGTGGCGAGATGGGGGCGGAGATGGTGTGCAGTCGGGGTGTCGAGTGCGACGATGGCCTCTGGAGTGCCCGTGCCGACGATGATCCCACCTTCATCTCCAGCCTCTGGACCTAGGTCGATGAGGTAGTCGGCGGACTTAATCACCTCTAGGTTATGCTCGACGACGAGGAGGGTGTGGCCAGCCTCGATCAGCCGGTCGAAGGCGCGTAAGAGGACCTCGATGTCGCGGAAGTGGAGGCCAGTGGTGGGCTCGTCTAGAATGAGCAGCTGTCCCTGAGCTTGCTTAGTGCGGCCCGCTTTACGCTTCTGTTGGAGTTGGTCTAGCTTCGCCTTGACCGCTCTTGGCGTATCGGCAGAGCCAGAGAGTTTTGGCGTGCTGAGAGCGGAGGTCGTCTTATGGGCCTCCAGTAGGAGCGAGGCGATCTTGAGGCGCTGGGACTCTCCGCCGGAGAGGGTGTTGAGAGGTTGGCCCAGTCGGAGGTATCCTAGTCCGACTTCTTGGAGTGCGCTGAGGATCTTGATGATGGTCTGGTGTCGCTTAGCTCGGTGCTTGGCGAGTTCGGCGAGCGGCTCAGTGTAGAATGCGATGGCCTCGTCGGTCGTCAACTCTAGTACGTCTGCGATGCTTTTGCCTCGGTACTTGATCTCGAGCGTCTCCTTTTGATAGCGGCGTCCGTCACAATCTGGGCAGGTGAGGAAGAGGTCTGAGAGGAACTGCATCTCGACCTTTTCGAACCCATTACCAGCACAGCGCTCGCAGCGCCCCGCGCCGGAGTTGAAGGAGAAGTAACCAGTGTTTACCCCTCTGATCTTGGCCTCATCAGTGAGGGCAAAGAGTTGGCGGATCTCATTAAAGGCGCCGAGGAAGACTGCAGGAGTCGATCTCGGTGTTTTAGCCAATGGGGATTGGTCGATGAAGGATACTCCTTCTATCCGTCCCTCGTATCCAGTGAGGCTCTCAATAGGGGCCGCGTCGTCTGCCTTCTCAGGCTCGAAGTGGGCGAGTAGATTTTGATACAGACCTCGCTCTACTAGAGTGGACTTACCAGACCCAGAGACTCCGGTGACGCAGGTCATGATACCGAGAGGAATGTCTACGGAGACATTCTGTAGATTGTTCGCGGAGACTCCGCGCAGTGAGATGGTATCGATGAAGCTACGGCGCTCGAATGGGAGCGCGATCTGGGTCGCACCGGTGAGGTAGGAGAGGGTGGACTGTTCTGGGTGCGTCTCGTGAGCAAGGTTCTCAGAATAGGGGCCTTGGAAGATGATCTCCCCTCCCTGGTGTCCTGCGCCAGGTCCGATGTCGATGAGGTGGTCCGCCGTCTTCATGACTGCTTCCTCGTGTTCCACGACGACGAGGGTGTTTCCCTTGCTTCTGAGGTCCTGCATGACTTCTGTTAGGTTCGTGACATCTCGGGGGTGGAGACCGACCGTTGGTTCATCGAGGACGAAGAGGGTTCCCGTCAGGGAGGCTCCGAGGCAGGTGGTGAGATTGACCCTCGCGATCTCACCGCCAGAGAGCGTTCTCGCGGGACGATCGAGGGTGAGATACCCTAGTCCGACGCGCTGGAGGTAGTGTAGGCGAGAGACGATTTGATCATAGATGAGCTGGAGAGAGGACTCCGTCTTGTCATCTGGTTGGGTAGGAAGCTCGAGTTCTTGGAAGAACGGGACCAATCGCTTGACCGGTAATTGCCACAGATCTGGTAAGGTGTATTCTCCGATGCGGTAGCAGAGGGCAGTGGGCTTGAGACGCTTACCCCGACAGGTAGGGCAGTCGGTGTAGGAGCGGTATCGAGCGAGGAAGACTCGGACGTGCATCTTATATGCCTTGGTCTCCATCCAGTCGAAGAACCCTTGGACTCCATACCACTTGCCCTCTAGCCAGAGTTGCTCGGAGACTGGGACCGCGTCATCGTCACCTGACGGTGGGTATTGATTGGCCTCACCATACAGCACCCACTCTTGTTCATCAGGGCTGAGGTCACGGAACGGGGAGTGAATGTCGACACCCTGCTCTTTGGCCAGACGCATGAGATCACGTTGGCACTCGTCACCGCGTTCTCCTTGGAACGGTTT
>WTJZ01000013.1:5649-10761 GCA_011524615.1 Akkermansiaceae bacterium
ATCCTCTGGTGGCGCATCAATCGGAAAGAGGATGAGGACGGGTTCGGTATCCAGTTGATCGAGCGCCCAGTCGCAGATGGTATCGGGATTATCGGGGCGTATCTCTTCCCCCGAGATCGGGTCGTACCCTTTGGCGAGTCTCGCATAGAGGAGCTTGAGGTAATCATTGAGCTCGGTCAGGGTGCCCACGGTCGAGCGTGAGGTACGGATCGCATTCTTTTGCTCGATCGCGATCGCTGGCGGGATGCCCTCGATCTTATCCACCGCAGGCTTATCCATACGATCAAAGAATTGTCGTACGTAGGGGGAAAAGGTCTCTACATAGCGACGTTGCCCCTCGGCATAGAGTGTTTGGAACGCAAGCGAGGACTTCCCTGACCCTGAGGGACCCGTAACGACGGTGAGTTGTCCAGTCGGGATCTCTAGATCTAGATTCTTGAGGTTATTCTGGCGGACACCCTTGAGTTTGATTGCTTGCGGTTTACTCACGCCGTTACTTAACCGCAGATTCTCGAGATTTCACGGATGAATTTTCAGAAAGTTTTACCGAGGGAGAGCCGCGTCATCTCGAGAGGATGATCATCAGGATACGA
Organism: Akkermansiaceae bacterium; assembly: GCA_011524615.1. Lineage (GTDB taxonomy): Bacteria > Verrucomicrobiota > Verrucomicrobiia > Verrucomicrobiales > Akkermansiaceae > WTJZ01. The sequence continues at coordinate 6,243 of WTJZ01000013.1, forward strand.
GAGAGCGGATAATCATCCTGCTTTGTGATGGATATGGTGTCTAATGGTTTGATAAACTACGACGTATTATAAGTATGAAACTACTCTATACCCTGCTAGCGACTCTCAGCCTTGCCTCAGCGGAGAGCCGATTACCAAATATTGTTTACATCATCGCAGATGATCTAGGGTATGGAGATCTCTCTTGCTACGGGCAAGAGCACTTTGAGACCCCGAATCTGGATCAGATGGCCGCTGAAGGCATGCGGTTCACCTCCCACTACTCCGGGAGTACAGTATGTGCGCCTTCCAGGAGTGCTCTTATGACGGGACAAGATACTGGTCATACCTTTCTCCGAGGAAACGGGGCTCACCAATTACGTCCTACGGATACGACCGTAGCGGAGCTCTTGAAGAAAGCGGGCTACCGCACCGGGATGGTGGGGAAATCTTGTGTCACAGGAAATACGATGGACCCACAGGCTCCGCATGTCGCAGGGTTCGATTACTTCTGGGGGACTCTGAGCCACAGAACTGCTCATTACCATTACCCTAAGAGTGTGTTCTCTCAGGGGAAGGTGGTGCCCATCCCTGGGAATAACGGGAAGACTGGATCAGTATACATTCAGGATCGATACACAGAGAAGTCCTTAGAATTTATCGAGGAGTCGCAAGAGCAACCGTTCTTCCTATTGCTGGCCTATAGTGTGCCACATGCTACGCTACAGGCTCCTCCAGAGGCGGTCGAACCATTTATCGGTACCTTTGAGGACGAAGTCAGCTATGCTGGAGATCACTATCTCGCCTGTGAGCATGTTAAGGCTACACATGCTGCGATGGTTACTCGATTGGACCAGCATGTAGGTCAGGTCATGGCCAAGCTGAAGGAGCTAGGGCTAGAGGAGAATACCCTCATCTGCTTCACGAGTGATAATGGGTCGCATACGGAAGGGGGATACCACTTTGATCTGTTAAAGTCTAATGGAGAACTCCGAGGAGGTAAGCGCGACCTCTATGAGGGTGGGATTCGTGTCCCGTTTATTGTGAAGTGGCCTCATGTCGTAGCTGAGGGGGCGATCTCGGAGCATGTCTCCGCCTTCTGGGACTTCATGCCGACAGTCTGTGAGATCTCGGGAGTGTCTGCACCAGAGAATATCCAAGGACTCTCCTACCTCCCTACGCTCAAAGGGGCAACCCAACCCAAGCACCAGTACCTCTATTGGGAGCTCACAGAGAAAGGAGGGCGTGTAGCTCTGAGACAAGGCGAGTGGAAGGTTGTTCGTTATAATGTACGTAACAGAAAGCAGAAGGCTAAGTATGAGCTCTATAATCTGGCAGAAGATCTCAGTGAGCAGCATGATGTCGCCGCTCAGCATCCTGATAAGGTCAAGGAACTCGTCTCGCTACTCAAATCAGCACGAACCAAAAGTCCGATCAATAAGTGGAATATGATCCTAGAGGATAAAGTGCAGTAAAGAGGCCGCTAGTGAGGGATCATCTCCCTCGCTAGTTTACCGATTCCTTTGGTCAGGTCTGATACTCTGAGAGAGGGGCAGGGGGGGAGAATAATAGTGTCAGGAAGATTGATTTTGTAGTTAACAAGGGGGGGGAAGTGTGGCAAAAGGACTCAATATGTCTGATCACCTTCTGAATGTATTATTGGCGAAGCGGGAGCTTACGGTTGATGAGGTAAGGGAGTTTGCCGAGGTCCTCCTAGATGAGAGTGTGGCAGATGAAGAGAAGGCTGGGTTATTACGAGCATTGACCGCTAAGGGGGAGACCGCAGATGAGATCACCGCCTTTGTGAATTGCTTTCTAGAGAAGGCTCGTAAGCCAGACTTTAGCGCTGTGACAGACGGGTACCCAACGATCGATGTCTGTGGTACAGGAGGCGATAAGTTAGATTTGTTCAATGTCTCTACCACTTCGATGTTTGTGATCGCGGCGGGTGGCGCGAAGGTGATTAAGCACGGGAACAGAGGCGTGACATCTCTGTCTGGTAGCTCGGACGTGCTCCAGGAGTTAGGCATCCCTATGCAGGCGAGCGATGAGCAGTTAGCGCAGTGTCTGGAGCAGGCAAATGTGTGCTTCCTCTTTGCTCCTCAGTTTCACCCTGCCTTTAAGGCGGTGGTAGGAGTCCGTACCTTATTAGCCCAAGAGGGGATTCATACGATCTTTAACCTCATCGGGCCATTACTAAACCCTGCGAGCCCTCAGTACCAAATGGTCGGGGTGACGATGGAGGCTCGCACGGCTGACTTTGCCCAGATTCTAAAGAATCTAGGTCGGGAGCAGGTCTTTGCCGTCACAGGGCATACCGCCGATGGGCGCCCTGTAGATGAGTTCTCTAACCTAGGGCTCAACAACTTGTATAAGGCTAAGCCGCATAAGGATGAGATTAAGTTACACCCCTTGACCCCGGCGGAGCTAGGACTCCCTGAGGCGAAGCTCGAGGAGATGGCTGGCGGGAACCCGGCTGAAAATGCGGCGACATTACGCGCGATCCTCTCTGGAGAAGAGCGAGGCGCTAAGCGTGAGATCGTGTTGCTGAATGCGGGCGCAGGCCTCGCTTGTTGTAACGTCGTGGACCGAATCGAAGAAGGGATTGCCTTAGCCGCAGAATTGATCGACTCTGGGCAAGCATTACGACAGCTCGAGGCCTTGCAATCTGTATTTAAGTAGAAAGAGAAATTATGTTCTTATTAACGAAGTTATTTGATCTCCGAGGAGGGGGGGACGCTGAGGATGAAAAGCCATTCCTCGAGCACTTAGAGGACCTCCGTTCGACTATTATTAAGATTCTTTTGACTCTCATCATTGGGTTCTCGCTGTGCTTCGGCTTTCGTAATAACCTGATGGAGCTCATGCGCGCGCCGATTGACGGGGTGTGGCAGTTACAGCTTGAGAAGTCGCTCTATGGCTTGCCTAAGAAGGTGTCCGCGGGGACCTGGGAGCGCGCCACCAAGGCGGCCTCAGATGGGAATGAGCTCTCAGAGAGCCAGCAGCAACACTTTTACAGCAGTCTCGCGGATGGAGATCTCGACTTTCCGTTCCATGTAGAGGCGGTGAAGTATTACCGTACGGTCATAGCAGTCAAGGGGCTGAAGAAGCAGAAGGCGTATATCGAGGCGATTCCTGATATTTCGCCTGAGATGAAGGAGCAGTTAGTGGGGTTAGCGGAGAGTTTCGATGCGAATAAGGGGCTGGCTCCCGATCCCGATTCTAATTCACGCAAGAGAACCGTCTTCATGCAGTCACTGAATCCGACTGAGGGCTTTATGCTCTCCTTTAAGCTCGCCATGTATGCGGGGATTGCAGTCACCTTTCCTTTCCTCTTATTCTTCATTCTACAGTTTATCTTACCCGGACTGCATAAGAATGAGCGCAAGGCGCTATGGCCAGCATTAGCGATTGGTTTTGGGCTGTTCCTGACGGGAGTATTCTTCTCATACCTGGTCGTCCTGCCACGAGTACTCGAGTTCTTCTCGACCTTCTCTGGGGAGATGGGGATTAGTAATGACTGGAGAATTGGAGAGTATATCTCATTCGCGACCCAGTTTGTCTTGATCTTTGGGGTGGCCTTTGAGCTGCCAGTAGTGGTGATGACTCTTGTGGTGCTCGGTGTGATGGAGTACCAGATTATGGCTAAGTCGAGAGCGTATGCTGTGATCGGGATCTTAGTGATCGCGGCTGTGATCACGCCGACTCCGGACATTATGACCCTAGGCTTACTCGCAGGGCCTATGTACTTGCTCTATGAACTCTGTATCGTCCTCGCATGGTTTGTGGAGCGTAAGCGACGTAAGCAAGATGCGATCGAACTCGCAGCGGAAAAGGAGCGCGTACAGAAGCTCCTCGCGGAGATCGAGGCTGAAGATGATCTCATCCACCAGCAATATGAAGCAGATGAATGGGATCACGACCACTACCATGAAGGCATGGAAGACGACCATGGCGCTCTAGAAGAGCATGAAGAACACGATAGTGCCCCAGTCATCGCAGCCCCGATGGGGCAGGTCGCACATGAAACCGACTTCGCCGATCTAGAAGGAGAAGAGCGCGCCCTAGACCCAGAGGCTGAAGCCCGAGAGGCCGGCGAGCCCGAGGAGGACTCTGATAAGAGTTCTTCATAATAGTGCGATAGCTCTCATCAACAAGACGAACCCTGTGGTGCGATGGCATCACAGGGTTCTTTGTTGATACAGTGCAGGCTAGCTGTAATGCTTCACTAAGTTCGAGTAGAGTGACTGTGAGCTTAGGCCCTGCAGAGACTTAACCGCAAAGCCGCCAAGACGCAAAAGATTGGGAAGGTGAGAGCCTCCTCGTACTGTCGGAAGATTGTCCACGGAATGACGCGGAAGAGTGCGGAAATTTTTGGTGAGTACCGAGGTTGCTAGCCAAGGAGTCACTTTTTGCAAAAGTGAAGGCGAAGAGCTTTGTAAGCTCGAAGAGAGTGACCCTGAGCTGCGTGTTTTGTTAGGTTTGGGCCCTGCAGAGACTTAACCGCAAAGCCGCCAAGACGCAAAAGATTGGGAAGGTG
>WTJZ01000013.1:10861-11154 GCA_011524615.1 Akkermansiaceae bacterium
AGAGCCTCTTCGTAGTATCGGAAGATTGTCCACGTAATGACGCGGAAGATCACGGAAACTTTAGGTTTGGTAGCAAGTTGTTGGAGATTTTCCGTCACCCCGTTGGGGCTTGGTATTGGTGTGTGATACTGTTAGCCAGTCCTCAGCTGGCGAGCCAGCAGCTACTGGCTTCGCTAACAAGCGACACCCCTTTGGGGCTAGGAATGGGAGATCACACTCTATCTGTGATACGCTTTTCCCTAGAACAAAAAAACGCAGTAGGGTTACCTACTGCGTTTTTTGATCTTAGCTAG
>WTJZ01000017.1 GCA_011524615.1 Akkermansiaceae bacterium
TTTCAGCTCTTCCTTTATGCAAATGATTACTGAAGAACAAATTAAAGCTGCACTCAGCACAGTGAAGTACCCTGGCTTCTCGAGGGACATCGTCTCGTTCGGCCTCGTCAAGGAGATCTCAATTGGTGACGCTCAAGTCGACCTCACCATCCAAGTCCAAACCTCAGACGCCAAGGTTCCCGAGCAGATTTACCTCGGGGCTCAAGAAGCACTTGCTCAGGTTAACAGTGAGATCGCTTACCGCATCAATATGGATGTACAAGCGCCGGCACAGTCTACTGGCAACACGAATACCCAAGCAGCCACCGGAACTAAGACAGGTATCCCAGGCGTCAAATCGATCATCGCGGTTGCCTCAGGAAAAGGGGGCGTAGGCAAGTCTACGACGACCTCTAACCTCGCCATCGCTCTTGCTAAAAAAGGGCTCAAAGTAGGGATCTGTGACTGTGACCTCTACGGTCCATCGATCGCTCATATGTTCGGAGCTGGAGACCAACAACCATCTGCGAACGCACAAGATCAGATCATCCCGATTAAGGCACATGGTATCACGCTCATGTCGATGGGCTTCTTACTCCAGCATGACTCCCCTGTGATCGTTCGTGGCCCATTGGCTACTCGCTACATCCAGCAGTTTCTCCGTCAAGTCGAGTGGGGTGAACTCGATGTTCTCCTTCTTGACCTCCCTCCAGGTACCGGTGATATCCAACTCACCATCGTACAGACTGTAGCCCTAGACGGCTCAGTGATCGTCACAACCCCACAGGAAATCGCTCTCATCGATGCTCGTAAGGCGATTACCATGTTCTCTAAGGTCAATGTACCTATCGTAGGTCTGATCGAAAACATGGCATACTTCATCTGTAAACAAGGTGAACGTTACCAAATCTTTGGTAAAGGCGGTGGAGAAGAAGAGGCCAAAAGACTCAAGATCCCATTCCTCGGGGGCATCCCTATCGACCCAACAACCTGCGAAGGAGGCGACTTCGGCACCCCGATCTCACTCCTCGACCCAACTAAGTCTGCCCCATCTGAGGCATTCCATAGAGCTGCTGACGGCCTCATCGACGTCATGGCCAAACAAGCATAACGGAAGAGGCATTCGTGAGAAGCTGAGGCAAGAGACTCAGCTTCTCATCTGTTTTACTAGCCTTCTTAATAAGGCTTCATCCGCTAGTGACCAGGCCAACTACCGTCCGGATTTCGGCGGCACTCCAGCCTATTGTTGATTACTCAACGAAAACACCAGTTTAGAGCGTATAGTATCATTTAAGCCGTGGTTCTGTCGGACTTAGTATCTTGATATAATAAGTGAAAGAGATCATCACAGACAACCATTCATTCGACTTCTGAGGCGAAACAGGATGCTGGCAAACCTGATCTATTAGTAAGATTTGCTCCCATAGCATTTTCCAGCCAAGCATATCTCACCTTACAAGCTCTAGAAACATGTGGAGATGTCACGACAACTTTATCCCCATTTATCGTCGCATTAGCCCAAACCCATTTACCGTCTTCACCAGCTAGGGCAAAATGTTGTAACGGCTTTCCGTCCATACTCTTGAGGCCATCTGCATAGTGGAAGCTGATGACAGCTTTTTCATTCTCAAAGTGAGTACCCGAATAGAGTGGGCCAGAGTAGTCAATGTCTGTGACATGATAACTTTTTGCCAGAGCCCAGCGCGCCAGCCTTTTCCCAACATCCTTCTTATTTGCTGGATGAATATCCTTCGCATCACCAATGTCAGATATGACCGCCATCCCAGAATTAGGAATTGTATCTAGAGCACGACGTTGCTCATCTTGAACATGAACCCAGCCAGAATCTTGGTTAGGATTGTTGGACTGCTCCATATAGCTGGCCAACTGAACCCAATAAAATGGAAATTCCATCTCCCACTGGCTACGCCAGTCATTCACCATTGCCTCGAGCAATTCGCCATAATTCGTAGCTTGAGGGCCGTGTGTATTGTTTTCCCCTTGGTACCAAATCACCCCTCGCAAGCCATAACCGATAAATGGGTGTATCATTCCATTATAAATAGCACTTGGATATCGAGAGTCTCCAATAGGGTTCTCTGGAAAAACAGGCTTTTTCGGAGGGGCTCCTACAGAGCCACCTTTTTCCCATTCACTTAGTAGCCCCTCGTATTGATGGAACAAAACACGAAATTTTTCTCTCCCTTCTACAGTTGTACTATTATTATAATGCTCAATAGCAAACTCCTCATTAATAAGATACCGTTTTGCTTCTGGAAGTTTTGTAATAACTTCTCTTCTTATAAACGACTGGATAGGCCGTCCACCCCAAGCGAGTTCAATGATCCCCACAGGAACCTGTAATTCAGCCTGAATAGATTCTGCAAAATGATATGCTACTGCAGAAAAATTGCTGATATCGTTGCCCACACCTTTCTTCCATTTTCCTGAAAAATGATATTCAGGGTGCGCACTTGAGGCATTTGAGCCACTAAATTGGCGTATCAGAGGAGAGTTGTATACGGTTTGGTTTGAGTACGAACAACGCATCGGCCACTCCATATTAGACTGACCCGACGCAATCCAAACCTCTCCCACTAGTACATCTTTAATGGTAATTTGACTAGAATCAGTCGTTATCAGAAGATCTTTGCCTACACTACTAGAAGCAAGGTTGTTAAGTGATATTTCCCAGGCTCCTTCTTCGTCTGCAAAAGCAGTATAAAACCCATCACCAAAGGTAACTACAACCTTCTCCATCGGATGACACCTACCCCATATTGGTGCTTCAGAATCTCTTTGTAACACCATCCCGTTCGAAAAAAACGAAGGCAACTCTAACCCCATACATACTGACCCAATAGACAGGACACACAAAAACTTAACTAATAGCTCTTTCACAACTAAATACTCAAAAAAATTCCCCAAAAACCAAAACAATACACAGCAACTCCACCTTTGAACACCACTCGTAAAGTATAGAATAAACACCCACACTAGACTATATAGGTGGGTGTATATATTGAATCACTTTTTTACTATCGCTTACGACGAGTAACAAGTGAGAGTCCTCCTAGACCGAGGAGAGCAAGTGCTGTTGGCTCAGGAACTGATACTGAGTCTGCAACGGTCTCAACCGAGAATGAATATGCCCAATCCCAACTGTGAGAGAGTCCATCTGTCTGCACATTGTACTCAAAAGACTCAAGGTTACCAGCAAACACAGCTGTAGAGTCCCAACTATCAAGGCTTCCAAGCTGGATAATACCTGCTGCACTTGAAGAACCAAGTTCTGTAGTAGCATCTGCACCAAAAAATGTTTTTGTCACAGTGTCAGCACTAAAGTTCGCACGAGCTGTGGCAGCAAAACGCGCAAAGTTCACTGTACCCGTTAGGTTAGATGAATCAAGGTAACCTACAATTTCATGTGTAGGTCCAGTTTGGAAGTTTAAACCAAGAGCTGAAGTTCCTGTAACTTGTCCTGTAGAAGTAGTTACTACTTGAGTAAATGTAAGATAGCCATCATCAGCCTCTGAAGAGATACCATTATTATTAAAGTCAGCAACAATGTTATACTCCCACGTGTAAACACCAGCCCCATGTGTATATGAGTTACCTGCTGTTGCAGCAGAAACAGTTGAGCTAGCAGCATTTGACGTGTAAGATGTAAGTGAAACATCTCTTCTAATAGTAGATACACCAACTGTTACTGCAGCTTGTGAAGTGATCGTTAATAGGGCACCAGCAAGGATTATATTTTTCATTTTCATAATTGATCATGAGGATTTCGTATCCTCACTTGATTCTTATGTGTGCCCTTTCCCTGACCTGAACACTTAGTTGATTTTTTTTGTAAAGAATTTCATTTCCTCATCACATTCACTAGACAGGCACATCTCTCTGAGCCCAGCAAGCACAAGAGTTAAGAGCATTATACGAGCTACTTATCGCCTCAAAATTTTTACAGTCATTTTTTTTTGATCCGCACACTCTCTCACGCGCCAGACCTTGCTCAATGGGCCATCAAGTGGATCTTGATGAAGTACACCAATAATGAACACACCCTGCGACGACATTTAAAAACACACATGTCGCACACAAAAAAACACCTTTAAGAATTTTTAGCGAGTCATCCTGTTCAGAAAAAACACCTCAATACATAAGAATCATAGAAATAAATGCATTCTTATGACTCTTTTTTCATTACGAACCTTCTCCAGCCTTCTTGTGGCCATCTCTTTTGCGCAAGCACAGACCGATGCCGAACGCCCAACTCAGCCCAACTTTCTCATTATTTATGCGGATGATCTCGGGTGGCAAGATCTGGGTTGTTATGATGTAGATGACAATGCGGTCTTCGAGACGCCATACATCGATGAGTTAGCAAAGGAGGGGGCTCTCTTCTGGCAGGGGTATTCCCCGTCTTGCGTCTGCGGACCATCGAGAGCATCCATCTTAACAGGGAAGCACCCAGCTCGGGTAGGACTCACGGGAGTCGGCTTTGGGACGCCCCCAAAAGCTAAGGCCATGTCGGTACGAGTCATCCCTCCCTATATCTACTCGCGCTTACCAAAATCTCACGACACCATCGCCGAATTGTTGAAAGCAGCCGATTATTACACTGGCCACTCAGGGAAGTGGCATGTATCGGGAAACTCCTATGATTCAGCTCAGCCTGGCACCCAAGGGTTTGATTTCACTCGCCAAAGTAGAGGCATTCACGACTTTACCAAAGCGACCTATAACCCCCAAAGCTTTCCGCGGGTTGCGTTTGGGACAGACGATCCATCTGATCCGTATGTCTTAGATGAGAACGGCTTTGCCCATGACCAAACGACCCAGGATGCATTAGACTTTCTCACCTTGGCTGCGGACCGTACCGATCCATTCTTCTGCTACTTCGCCACCTACATCGTCCATGCGCCCAATATCACTAGGAGCGAGCACCTCATCAAAAAGTATGCTGCAAAAATGGGGTACGACTACCCACTCACGGGGGCTGAGTACTTCGCACCAGGGCAAAACAACCCCTACTTTGCTGCGATGGTCGAGCGCTTTGATTACAGTGTGAGACAAGTCGTCGAGTTCCTAAAAGAAACCGATGACCCACGCTGGCCCGGACACACCCTCTTCGAAAACACCTACATCTTTATCTCCTCCGACAATGGAGGCATGGAGTGGGATCAAGAGTACGCGACGGATAACTTCCCCCTCCATCAAGGAAAAACGTCGCAAGCTGAGGGAGGCGTCAGAGTTCCCTACATCATCATCGGTCCTGGAATCGAGAGCCATTCTGAATCACAGGTGATGATCAATAACTATGACGCCATCCCAACGATTCTGACTCTAGCAGGACTACCGATCCCCTCAGACATAGATGGTTGTGACCTAACCGATCTCTTACTCACCGACCTCAATGACGCGAGCCTCGTCCAGCACCAAGACGGATCTGTACGGGACCACATGGTCTGGCATGCTCCTAGTAATACATACACCTCTACGATTAGGACGGAGCGCTGGAAGCTCATGTATTTCTATGACCACCTCGACCATGCCGCAGTTGATGAGGTAGAGCTCTACGAGCTATGTGATGCGTATGGCAACGCACGAGACATCTCAGAGTCCTTAGATGTCTCAGACACCTACCCCGACGTCGTCGCAGAACTGAAGGCGAAGCTGTTCACGACTCTAGACTCAATAGGAGCCACGAGTCCCTACCGTAATCCTGACTTCATGTTCCCTCAGGTGATGTCGAACCTAGAGTTTGTCCCGACAGTGTTAAGCGATGGCAAGTCGGATACAACCACGGCATGGGTGGAGTTCGAGGGACCTGCGGACGGGAAGGCTGCAATCACTAAGGCCTCTCTCATCTATGCCCTCGACGGCTACAGTGCCTATCCCGAGTGGTTCTACACGGATGCGAGTATCGTGAGCGATACTCGAGTGGAAGCCACCTTACCCACGGGGACGACCCACTACTTCTTCAATCTCGTCGATGCGAATAACTACCTCATCAGTCACCCCTACATTGCGCCAAAGATCCCTAACGATGGGGTCACCGATTCACACTACGCTATCATCAATGAATAACCTTACCGACCTTATGTATCCTACCCGACTCCTGATTGCCAGCTCATTGCTGTCACTCCCCATATGTGCCCAGACCTACTTACTCTCTAATGGTATCAACTATGAAATCGAGACCAGTGCTACCATCATAGACAGCACGAGTGATCTCGAGGGAGAGGTCACCATCCCCTCTTCAGTAACAGTAAGAGGGACTAGTTACCCCGTCACTGCGATTGCGGATAACGCATTTGACTCCTCTCCATCCATCACTTCGATCACCATTCCTGACTCCGTCACCAGTATTGGGTCGAATGTCTTCTCTCGCTGTACAAGCTTAGATGCCGTTTCACTCCCGAGCACCCTTACTACTATTGGAGAGGGAGCCTTTTACCAATGCCGCGCATTAAACTCTATTACTATTCCAGAAGGTGTGACCACCATTGGATCACAAGCATTCTATCAATGCTACAGTCTAGAAGATGTGACCTTTCCCAGCACACTACACACGATAGAGGATTTCGCCTTCTATCAATGTCACAGCCTTGATGATGTCGCTCTGCCCGACTTGGTGACTACTCTGGGAAACTATATTTTCTTCGAATGTCGATCCTTAAAGTCCATCACACTGCCCTCCTCCCTCTCCTCTATTGGGCATCACACCTTTAGCTCCTGTCATTCTCTGTCTAGCATTACATTACCATCGAGCATCACTACCCTCTACGACTACTGCTTCTACGGATGTAGATCTCTCAGCCAAATTTACTTCATGGGAGCAGAGCCGAGCATGCCTGTCTTTCAGAATAACCGCCCTCAGCACTTTCTCGCTGGAGGGCGTGATATCATGGCAGTTGTCACTGATGAGCACCTAGACAGCTATGGTGCAGAGGGTGATGTATGGAACGAGATCACTCTGATATCGGCGACTAGCTTCAGCGGTCAATCTTCCGTCGCCGACCCATCTTTACTAGAGATCGCGATTGTTGATGATCACGCGGTTATTACGAACTGCCCCACGGATCTCACGGGCAGTCTCACTGTGCCGTCAACTTATCTCGGCTACCCTGTGACAGAGGTATCGGACCGAGCATTTGCCTTCTGTAATCATCTGACCGAGATTGTATTCCCCCCCTCAATCGAATCTGTGGGAGAATATGCCTTCTTCCACTGTACACATCTAGAAGGGGTTCAGTTCTCTGCCCCACTCAGCTACCTTGGCAGTTCCGCATTCGAACTGTGCTACGCTCTTCAACAATTGACCACAAGAAACCTACCGTCAACGCTAGGCAGCAAGACCTTTAAATCATGCTACCAGCTGAATACGCTCCACCTCCCTCCTCACACCGCGACCATCGGAGAAGCGCTCTTCCTCTCCTGCCACTCACTCGAAGAGATCAGGCTCTCTAACCTCATCACCTCACTTCCTACTCAGGCCTTTCAAGATTGCTATGACCTCCATTCCATCGTCATCCCGGAGTCAATTACTGAGATCGCAGACTACACCTTTGCTGGCGGTTATAACCTGACAGGCTTATACTTTGACGGCAGCGCCCCAGAGGTCAGCACCCTCACCTTTACCGATATCCCCTCCCATTCTCAGGCTTGGGTATCCTCCACAGAGGAGTATTCATATGGAACTATTGGGGACCTGTGGAACAGCTTTACTCTCACGAGTCTCGATAGCGTGCTCTATCTCAACTCTGCTTATGCTGCAGGCCACACTGGCAGTCGCTCCGCTCCTGATGCCGACCCTGAGCGCAGAGGGGTCTCAAATGGGCTCGCCTATGCACTGAATCTGCCACTCACTGGCCCACTCAGCTCCGCCCAGAGAGCCATGCTCCCCGCCTCCCACCTGTATTCAGACTCGACGCATACCTTATCTCTGAACTTACCATCCGAACTCCCCTCTGACGCTACCATCAGCATCTGTTCTAGCTCAGATCTAGATGAGGCTAACTGGATAGAGGTTGCTCGCAAGGAAGGTACTGCATCTTGGACAGGCTCCGCGGCCATCGCATCCGGAACTTCCTCTAATGGGTACACCCCATATCTCGTTACGAACCATTACTCTCCTAACACAAATGCACGCGGGTTCATGCGTGTCGACGTTATCATTGCACAATAATATTTCCGATGCTGCAGCTTACTCTTCTTCTTTCTATTGTCTTCTCATCGATAGCCCTAGCCCAATCACCTCGCCCTGAGAAACCTAACTTCATGTTCATCTATGCCGACGATCTCGGTTGGCAAGATCTGGGGAGCTATGATGTAGACGATAATGGCATCTTTGACACCCCGTATATCGATGAACTCGCCAAGGAAGGCGCTCTCTTCTGGGAAGGCTATTCTCCAGCCTGTGTCTGTGGACCATCGCGAGCATCAGTACTCACTGGCAAGCATCCCGCCCGCGTTGGCCTGACAGGTGTTGGGTTCGGTAGTCCTCCAAAGCCAAAAGCCGCTTCCTTCCGTGTCATCCCTCCTTACATCTATTGTCGCCTGCCTAAGTCACATGATACGATCGCGGAACTGTTAAAAGACGCAGGGTACTACACGGGACATGCTGGAAAGTGGCACGTCTCGGGCAAAGCCTATAACTCAGCCCAACCGGGCACACAGGGATTCGACTTCACTCGACAAAATCGTGGAATCCACAACCTATCGGCCGCCGCCTTTAATCCTAACACCTTCCCTCGGGTTCCCTTTGGCACCTCCGATGCCGATGATGAATATCAACTGGATGAAAACGGCTTTGCGCACGACCAGACCACCCAAGACGCGCTTGATTTCCTCACTCTCGCCGCAGATCGCACTGACCCTTTCTACTGCTACTTTGCTACCTACATTGTACACGGCCCACACATCGCTAGAACAGAGAGTCTCCTGAAGAAGTATGCCGAACGCATGGGATATGACTACCCACTCACGGGTGCTGAATACTACCCTCCGGGACAAAACAATCCCTACTACGCCGCCATGGTAGAGCGATTTGACTACAGCGTACGTCAGATAGTAGAATATCTCAAAGAGACGGAAGACCCTCGCTGGCCTGGTCATACCTTATTCGAAAACACCTATATCTTTATCTCTTCCGATAATGGAGGCATGGAGTGGGCCTCAGAATACGCGACCGATAACTTCCCGCTCCATCACGGAAAAACCTCACAAGCAGAAGGAGGAATCAGGGTTCCGTATATCATCATCGGACCTGGAATTAGTGCCGGCGTGGAGAGCGATGTGATCATCAACAATTATGATGCCGTCCCAACCATGCTCACCCTCGCTGGACAGCCGCTCCCCACTGATATTGACGGCTGTGACCTGACTGAGTTCCTCCTAACGGATCCTAATGATGCCTCTCTCATTAAGCACCAAGATGGGTCTATCAGAAACCACATGGTCTGGCATGCGCCTAGTACCACCTACACCTCATCCATCCGCTCTGACAGATGGAAGTTAATCTACCATTACGACCATGTTGACCATCCCGCAGTCGATGAGTTCAAACTATGCGAAATCTACGATGAGCACGGGAACCCAAAGGATATCAACGAATCAATCAACGTCGCAGACCAATATCCTGAGACGGTCAACCAACTCAAGACTCAGCTATTCCTCACACTCGATGAGATGGGAGCGACGATGCCTTACCGTAACCCTAACTGCTCCTTCACCCTCACTAATGAGGAACTGGTTCCAGCCGTGACTGGTCATGGCAAATCAGGAGAAGCTACCGCTTGGGTGGAGTTCGAAGTAGAGGGCAAGGCCGCGATTACAGATGCCTCTCTCATCTATGCGCTCGATGGCAACAGTAATAACCCAGAATGGTTTATCGCTCCAGCTAGTGTCGTCGATACTGATCGCGTAGAGGCCGCTATCCCTGAGGGCACGACCCACTACTTCTTTAACCTCGTCGACGAGAACAACTACCTCGTGAGCTACCCTTATATCGCACCAAAGCTCCCTAATGATGGAGTGAAGGACTCTCATTACGCCATCATTAACGAATAACCATCATGAGTATCCACGTCACCATGTCTCAGGAGGCGCACACGCGCCTCAAGCGGGAGCGCACCCGCTCAACTGTATCCAGCCTGGCGATCGCACTCTTAGCGACGGCGCTGTTATTAGTTCTTCTCGGCTTCTTGACGATCATCACTCCTTCTGACGAGCCAGAGGTCTTGATCAGTTATCAACCGCTCAGAGAAGACATTATCGATGAGTCCCCTACTCAGCAGGTCAATAGATCGACTACTGATGCGCCACCAGCCTCATCCCAACTCACCAGCATCATTACTAGTACTGCCTCTAGTCCTGTAGCGGTGCCCTCGATCGATACCGCTCTCGATATTGAGTCCGCAGACTTTGGTGCTGATAATGATTTTGGAGCCGGATTTTCGCAAGAGATACAGTCCTCAGAGACCACCTTCTTTGGCACCTCCCTCTCAGGAGAACGGATCTGCTACATTATCGATTACTCGCTCTCGATGAATGCTGATGGTCGTGTCGACCTCATGAAGCAGGAACTCTCCCGCTCTATCTCCAAGCTGAGCCCTTCTACTGAATTCAGCATGATCTTCTTCGCTGGTCCAGTTTGGTTACCCAGCGACAAGCTGATCCTAAGAACAGATGTCGATTACCCCATGGTAGCAGAAACTCTACAATCCAATGGCCAACGCGTTAAATGGACAGGGCAGAGCTCCACCAAAGCGGGAGAATTAGAGAAACTGATCCCCTCGTGGACGCAAGTGACCCCACAGCAGATTAAGGCTTCACTCAAACAAATCAAAGAGACCCCTCTCGTGGTCGGAACAGAGTGGAGTAAGCCATTACGTAAGGCTCTCCAACTAAGCCCTCTTCCTGACACCATCATCTTCATGACCGATGGAGATGGCGGGACTCTCGATACAGTACAAGAAATAGCAGAGATTGCCTACCGTAAGAGTATCACCATCAATACCATCACCCTCATGGAACCTAAAGCCAGAGAAGCGATGATGGCCTTAGCCTCGCTTACTCATGGCTCCGCCTCCATGGTGGAGGCCAATGGGAACATCGTTGACCTCCTGCCTCTCACGAATTAATCCTCGCGGAACTCTATCTC
>WTJZ01000099.1:0-9167 GCA_011524615.1 Akkermansiaceae bacterium
CACTAACGGATTATCCGTTCTGATCTGCCAGAGCTTAATGTAGAAGAGCGCTTAAGAGGCCCCCGTTAGAATACAAAAAAGCCACAGAGTAAGACCCTGTGGCTTTTATTAGAATTAAGTCTATCAGCTAAATCAGACAAGCATGAGAGCTGGGTTCTCGATGAGCTTCTTCACTTCGTTAAGGAAGGTCGCTGCTACCGCACCATCGACCACACGGTGGTCACATGAGAGACCGATGTTCATGATCTTAGCAGGAACGATCTCACCGTTCTTCACGACTGGCTTATCGAAGATACCACCTACTGAGAGGATCGCTGCCTGTGGTGGGTTCACGATCGCATCGAATGACTCGATACCGTATGAACCAAGGTTCGAGATCGTTACTGTACCACCGTCGAACTCGTCTGGACGAAGCTTCTTGTCGCGAGCACGTGCTGCCATGTCCTTAATCTCTTTAGAAATTTGGAGGAGTGACTTAGCCTGAGCCTGCTTCACAACTGGTGTTACGAGTCCATCTTCTACTGCGATAGCGACAGAAACACCGACGTTACCGAACTGTACGATGTGATCTCCAGCGTAACTTGCGTTCACTGCAGGTACAGCCATACATGCATTGATGAGAGCCTTAGTGATGAAGTCGTTTACGGTGTACTTGTTACCGTGTGTCGCTTCTGCTTGAGAGTTGATCTGCTTACGAAGTGACATGAGCTGACCTGCGTCAACCTCTACGTGAAGGTAGAAGTGAGGGATCGTCACCTTAGATGTGAGGAGACGGTCAGCGATGATCTTACGCATTGAAGAGAGTGGAAGCTTCTGGTCCTCCGCTGATGCGACTGGGTTGATTGCTTGTGGTGCTGGAGCTGGAGCCGCGCTCGGAGCCGCCGCTGCTGGAGCTGGAGCCGCTGCTGCCTTGAGTACATCGTCCTTGATGATACGTCCACCCGCGCCTGTTCCTGTTACTGTAGAGAGATCTACACCGCTCTCTGCTCCGACCTTGCGAGCAAGAGGAGAAACCTTAAGGCGATCACCGTCTGCTGATACTGCAGGAGCTGGAGCTGCACTCGCTGCTGCTGGAGCAGCCTCTGCCGCTGCTGGAGCGGCCGCTGGTGCTGCTGCTGCGTCACCGCTTCCTGCGATTGCTTCTTCTACAGACTCACCTTCTTCTGCGAGGATTGCGAGGAGAGACCCTACTGGCGCCTTGCCACCCTCAGGAATGATGATCTTAGCCATTACGCCATCATCGAATGCCTCCATCTCCATAGTTGCCTTATCTGTCTCGATCTCAGCAATGATATCACCCATTTCTACAGCGTCACCTTCTGCTTTTTTCCAGCTTACTACGGTACCCTCTGTCATCGTGTCAGAGAGCTTTGGCATTTCAATGTTTACAGACATAGTTCTAAAAGTTTGTTGAGTGGTGTAATATTTCAACCCCCTTTGCAATAAAAAGTTTAGTGTGAGCGCCCCAAATCAAGAGGATTTACATAAATCTTGCTTATCGTGAGTATAAAAATGCACTTTTGCGAGTGTGGCCAGACCGCTCAGCTAAGAGCTGTCCCCCAGATACTCAATCTCTCCCCGAGATGATTCCCCATGACTGTAACCATGGGTAAAGTCGAGACATCACAATACATCCGCTCAACGTCCCTACCGTATCAGCGAGAAAGTCCCCGAGATCGTTACCGCTCCGGTATACACACCATGACTGATGCCACTCATCCAACGCCCCTACAGCCATGCCCAAGCCTAATACCCCTAGCATCGCCCAGAGTGTCAAGCGGCCTAACCGATTTCCCATCAGTACCCACATCGTACTCAGCGCGGAGCCAATACCAAAGTACCCCCAGTGCATCACCTTATCGAAAAATGGGATCTCAGGTACATCCTCAGGTCCGGGCAACTCCCCACTGGATAACCACCATAAGATGCCAAACCACATGAGCCAGGCACACAAATAGGTCGTCCTAAAGGAGAGAACTCTCATGGGGCGAGCTCTATTGATGGCGATTCTGCTCATCCTCGATCCGCTCAGCGAGCCACTGCTTCATCATGGACTGATAATTCAAGTATCGTCCCTTAGCGATGCGCTTAATCTTAGAGAGCATCCTAGGGTCAAAACGGAGGGTAATCGTCGTAGACTCCTTAGAATCTAGATTATGAACACTCCCGCGGATGAGATGTGGGTCGAGTTGATGCTCGGCCCAGAAATCTGCTTCGGCCTGCTCGTCAACAAAGCTGGGCACCTCACTCCATGAACTGATTGTTTTCATCGCTAATTTTTAATATTCGGCCTGCACTCGCTCATAATATTGAGCCTCTAACTCACTCGCCTCTCGAGCAAAAATAATACGCGCTATCTTCCCGTTAGTCGTAAAGGAAAGAAAAAGCCCTCTGCCTAATAAACTCTTGCCGATCAAGTAATACCGCGTCGCCCCGGGAGCATCCATCTCAGGCAATACTCGGAGCGCATACGGGTCCTCTAGACACTCCTCTATCTCCGCAGGTGTGATCTGTGAGAGATCAAAATTTACATTCAAGACATCAATTTCCATAGAGGTGCAGTTCTCCTCTAGTAGATGTCAGTAGACCACCACTAGCAAGACGAAAAGCAACTCAAAGGTTGAATTATTTGTACAATAGAGTATCTTAGAGAGATGTCAGAGAACCAAGAACTCCCAAAAGTATGCGCAAAGGCACCTCAAGTAGATACCGTAGAACCAGGCACCTATTGGTGGTGCTCCTGCGGCCTCTCAAAGAACCAACCCTTCTGTGACGGATCGCACAAAGGCACTGGCAAGGCTCCAGTCAAATATGAAGTCACCGAGACTACCAAAGTCGCCTGGTGTATGTGTAAGCACTCCGCTAATGGCGCCACCTGCGACGGATCACATAATAAGATCTAAGCCACACCAAAACAAAAAACTCGCTCCAGTACAGAGCGAGTTTTTTTATTACTATTGTAAGGGAGGGGAGGATTAGCATCCGCAACCACCGCCGCCGCCACCACCACAGCAGCCGCCACCTGAGCTAGCTTCCATAAGCTCTTGCTCTGATGGAATACGTCCGAGCTCGATCGTAAGCCCTACGTAGTCGTTGATTGTCTTTTGGAGAACTTGGAGACCTTGTTGTGCTTCCATGAAGCCCATGACCTTTTGGTTCTGGAGGAGTTCCTCACGCATAAGCTCGAAGTCAGTCATCTCTTGAGGAGTGAGCTCGATTCCTGCACGTTGCTTGTCCTGGAGCTCAGCACCTTTTTCGTGAACTGCTTGGTATGACTGACGTGCCTGGTCATCAGAGAGGAATGCCTCTACATTAGCATGCATTGACTTAAACTCTCCATCATTTGTGATCGCCTCACAGAGACTGAGAGCACCCTTCATCACGTCTGATTCTGTACTTAGAAAACTCATATTGTCTCTATTATTGCCTTATATCACAAGAGATAGCAAATGATAATTTATGAGGATTTTAAGAGCTTCTTCGCTGGCTTACTGGACAGGCGCTCCTTTTTCCTCCATATTTGCGCATATGGTCTACGCCCTTATCCTTCTTATGGCACTGAATGTATCTGCTCAGTTCCTGAACCGTCAGGCTCCTGTAGAGTGCTCAACTCAGCTCCACCGTATTGACTCGAACCACGCCATCCTTGGCATCACCCTCTCGCCTGAGACACACTGGCACCTCTATTGGAGTAACCCCGGAGAAGCAGGGCTCGCCCCCTCTGTAACACTGGATCACTCTACCCTAGAGATTTCGCCACAGGACTTCCCTATCCCGATTCGGTTCGAAACGATAGGAATCATCGGGTATGGGTATGAGAGTACTCAGACCTTTCTCTTCACCATTCGAGGAGAGATCCCACCCACCTTAACTGGCGAGGCGCAATGGCTCGCCTGCGACCAGAACGCTTGCTTACCCGGGAGTCAACGATTCAGCCTATCCTCCACCTCACAGACGGATTGGCTGCAGGCTGCGCAGTCGTCACAACCTACTCCTCTGCATCCCAGCGATATACAGAGAGACACTCAGAATCGTCGTATCACCTTCTCATTCGCCAGTGATACAGAGCTCGCGGGGTGGTCTGTCTACCCATATGATGAGACCTTTGCCGAGCTCTCATTGACTCAGGTCGCACGAGAGCACGAACGCTACACCTTCACCTTTAGCTACATTGGAGAGGTCCCTACGAAAACGAGCTTCCTCATCACAGATGGGAAGCTCGGATACAAGGTCACGCTCTAGGCGCTCTGGAGGTGAGGATTACTTATCGAGGAAGACGATCTTCTTATCGTCTGCAGCCTCGGCCTCAGCACGCATTTGCGCCTCGTGTTGCTCTGGTGAGCATGATGAATCGATCGGAGCATCAGGAGTCTCATCACTCTTCTCGAGATAGCCATTTTCAACCATCCACTGTTCCACCTCTTCCCCTGAGACATCAGCGAGCATATGCCCGTCTACCTCTACACATGGTGAGAGTGGTTGTCCTGACTTCTGCTCCATCTCCCATCGGAATGCAGGGTTGACGATGATGTCCTTTTCCTCGAACTCGAGGTCATACTTACGCATGATTGCTCGGACGCCTTCTGACCATCCGCAATAGGTCTTGAGATAACAAAGAATCTTTGGTTGTGCCATAATGCCTCTACCATAGAGCACCTCCCTATTCTTGGAAATGCTTTTTTCCTTTAGGATGACTTTTTGCCGTGATCATTGGCGTGCTTTACGCTACCTCCCGTTCATGCATTGTTTCAAAGAATGGCAGATTATCTGCGAGGCTCTCCGCGATGGTAAGCAATCCGTTATCTTACGAAAAGGTGGTATCCATGAGGGTAAGGATGGGTTCTCCTTCGGCAATATTCCAGAGTTCGTCCTCTTTCCGACACGATTCCATGCTCAAGGCTCTCTCGTCAACCTCGATGGTGAGTTCACTCCGGGGAAGGAGTGGGAGGTCGATGATGAGGTCATCTTCGATACCCTCTGTCGCGTAGAGGCTACATACGAGCTGACCGATTGGGAGCAGGTAGCCTCCCTCCAGCATCTCCACCTCTGGTCTGAGGACTGTATCAAAGACCGGTTCGACTGGGAAGGTAAGGGCATGGCCAGTGGCAAAATCCACCTAGCGCTCATCCGAGCCTATCGTCTCCCTACCCCATTGAGCGTCTCTTACTCTAAGCGCCTCGGAGGGTGCCGCAGCTGGGTCACATTAGATGAACTCACCGCAGAGGTGGACACTCTTACCCCCGTGATCTCTGATGAGGCCTTTAACGCGATCCAGTCTGAGCTCAGCACGCTTGGATAAGCGCTGCTCAATCCCCTCCACGCCGAGCAATAAAAAAGACTCCCGTGAGGGAGTCTATCGCAGAGAGCTTACTTAGCTGGGATCTGGTTCAGCGTGTAATAGGCATCCGAATGCCAGAGCGGCTTACCGTCCTCAGTCTCGACATCATGCAGGCTGATGTGATGAACATGTCCTTGCGTCATCTTATCGAGCTTGATGGTCAAGACTGTATCATCTTCAGTTAATGCGGCAGATGTAATACTTGCGTTCACGGCATCGACTTCAGGACTACCATACCCCTGTTGGTAAATGTAGGTCCAGGCACGAACCTGAGTCTTAGACATCCCCATGACAAAGGCTGGATCCACAGGCTCTGAGAAGGTAATCTTGAACCCATCGTGGAGAGCCTCCACCTTTTCCATCTCTAGCGGGGCGACGCCTTTCCATTTCACTCGCTCTAGCGAAAACTTCTCAACCCCCATCGATGGCCATCCTCGGGTCGAACCTCCAGCGAACATTGTTCCGTTTGCATCAACATCGAGCGCTAAGATCCCCGTACGCATATTCTCTAGGAACTTCCATACGACTCCTTGGTAAACGCCATTAACCTGCTCTAGGAAGACGCGCTGTACCCCTGAGTGAGTATGCTCTCCGATCAAGAGCTGATCCTCAGGAAGCCCTAGCTGCTCATAGGCCTCAGGAGTCAGAATCGCCGAGGGAGACTGCCCCACCTTACCATGAGGGAGCTGAACCGCTGGCGGAGTAAACTCAGGAATACGTTTAGCCTCTGCAGCGATACGTGAACCATTTTTCGGGTCTGCTGGTTGGGGTCCCATGTGAGGTGCGTCCTTGTAGAACTTATTACCCATTGGGCAACCGGTAAAGGTGAGTGGCTTGGCATGCTTGAGACATGAGGTTCCATTCCAACGCCCTTGGTTATCGGTATAGAAGACATCTCCAGCCTTATTAAAGCCGATGCCACCTGGACTACGCACCCCAGAAGCAATCGGAGTCGTCGTCCCATCTGCCGAGATCTTCTGTACCCATCCACGCCACTGCGCATTAGCATTGAACGATCCTGTAAGGCAGTGAGCTACCCATACATCTCCATTGGCATCAGGCTTAGAGCCAAAGTTATACTCGTGATAGTCGCCCGTGATCCCCCACTGATCACTGATCACCTCATAAGTCTCATAAGTACCATTACCATCAGTATCACCGATCCTCGCGAAGGCATCGCGGTCTGTGAAGTAGAACCATCCATCACGCTCATAGATACCGAGAGGCTCATGCGCACCATCAAAGACCTTTTCCCACTTTACCGCCTTAGGGTCTGGGTTATTAATGTCCGAGAGTACCCAGATATCACCTCGTCGCGTACCTAGTACGAGCTGATCCTTACCAAAGAGATCGAGACAACCGATCTCGACCACCTCTCCCTCTGGGATCGGGATGATCTCCTTTTGATAATACTCCTCCTGCAGGCTCTCAGCTCCAGTTAGGCCCATGAGAGCGGTAGTAAGTGATAAAATTAGTTTTTCCATGTGTATGTGAAGGTAAGGGTTTTCGGTGAGTTAGGCTTGATCACCGCGATGTATGATTGTTGATTCTGTGTCACTTCGACACCTTCTCCTGGAGTGATGACGAGCTTCCCACCCAGCACGTTTGGTTCACCCTGCGTCTTATTCAGGAGGAGCGTAGTCTGGTTCTCTACTGTTCCCTCATAGGAGATCTCTCGGGTAAAGCCTGTAGGAGACGGGGTCAGCACCTCGCTCACCATTAAGCCATCTACCATATAGCGTAGAGTCGGGTTGCCAGACGCATCCTTACGATACCCCTTGTACTGCACCTCACATGGCTGACCTTCTGAGAACCAAGTCGCTTCTGCTTCCTTGGTGAGCTGGACGCGATAGTTACTCATCGGGGCCTGGCGGCCTTGTCCTCGTCCCGTCCAGTGGAGTCCTCCACTGATGAATTTACCCCTCCATATTTGATTCAGGCTACATGATTCCGTACTATACGAGACATTGAGCTTATGCGGGTACCCTATCGCGATTCCTCGGCTAGAGTTCCCAGCAATGAAGTTATTATAGATACGAGTCTGCCCCTCTGCCGGGGTCAAATCAATCGTCGGCATCGTGCGATCCTTAACGCGACCAGGATCATCACTGAGTAATCGTCTCCCATTTCCTGGTGCTGTGTAGCGTAATAGAACCGTCTTAGACCCTGTGTTATTAAAGTACTCTAGACGAAACTGGTGGTTACCCTTGTTAAGTGGCACCTTCGCAATCATACGCTCACTGATATTATAGTTACGGATCTCATTTTGGGCCGCTACTTCTTTCCCATTAATGTAGAGAATCGCTCCATCACTCGACCCAAGTTCGAACTCTGTGACTCCTGTCTGAGGAATAGGTAAAACACCTTCCCACACTACACCAAAGGGCTTATCCCTCCTGATGTTACGGAAGGAGATCTTACCGTAACTTTCCTCCTCTGCACTCTCAGGCTCTAACTGTGAGAAGTCAGGCATCTGCTCCCACTTACCACTATATTCATACATGATAAGGTCTTGGAGAGGTCCTGGAGGGTCGAAAAGATACTTCAACTTGATTGCTTCCCATGCTTCCTCACGCCCGGCAGAACGCTTCTTCTCCACCTCGAGCTTTTCCAGCGTGAAGTCGTCCGACTTATCATGTGACCATGTCTTACGCACATAGTTGAGTACATCCACTTTTTGCTGATCTGAGAGTGCCCCTTGTGATGGCATGTGGAGATCATATTCCTTATTATAGACCGAAATCTTACCCTTCACTCCGTGGAGTAATATTTGTGCAATAATCCTTTTATCACCTCGCACCCATTCAGAATTCCTCAAAGGAGGAAAGGCTCCATTACCAGCCCCTTCCCCGTTCATCCCGTGACAGGCCGAACAATACTGCTTAAACACAGCCTCCCCAGGATGCTCAGCCTGCGCCAACATCGGTATGCTTGCAGCGATCAATATAGGTGTTAAGAACTTTCGCATAAAATTTGATTTAAAGGTAATAATATACATATAACGTCATTCTTTCAAGAAATTGAAAATAAAATAAATCTTTCTACAAAGTGTTTAGGTTTTCCTGTTCTCTGCATAAGGAATCAAATATAACAAAAATAAAGAGTTTTTAACACCTTTATTTAATTAAATCTGATAAAGTAGCATTTAAAACAATTCTAACTGATCGTAACCTCGCATACACCAAGCCTCCACCCCTCTTTGGCGCAAATCGGCAGAAAACTCCTTGGTGCTACCATGAATCGTATAGACCAATGCCGGAGCAACACGCTCGACCGTCTCTACAAGCTCAGCGTAGTCCGCATGATCAGAGAGAGGAATAACAGTATCGGTGCGATAACGATAGTGCGCAGCGGGATTGAGCCCCCAGCCTGAGAGCATTGCCGTGCGCTTCCTCTCTACATTCTGCAGTTTCTTGAGCTTAGCCGCGCTAGGAGGGGCAACGAGCACATGACCAGAGGGAACCTCAGACTCATAGATCTCTGGTGCCACGAGAGCGAGACCAGCAGCACGGCACGCCTCAGACATCTTGGCCACCGATGCATGCTGCACACATGGGATCCCATGCTGTTGGAGCAGAGCGACCGCTTCCTGCGCCTTCCCGAGAGAATACCCATAGAGTACTGGTAGATAATCCTCCTGTAATGCCTCGCGGACAAAACGCAAAATTTGACCCTGAATCTCCGCTACCGAGGGCAAGACATACCTCGGCAACCCAAAGGTAGTCTCCATGATCAATAAGTCCGCAGGCTTCAGCACAGCACTCTCTGCGGTCAACCCTGGTCGTAACTTATAGTCACCAGTGTAGAGGAGGCTCGCGCCGTCAGAGAG
>WTJZ01000099.1:9267-11117 GCA_011524615.1 Akkermansiaceae bacterium
TCTAACTTACCACATCCCTCACATTTGCAACCAACAATCCCACTGACTAGGCAACAACTCTCTAGATAGGATCTGCACCCTCCGCATAAGAAAAGTCGTGCGTTCTCTCCATGACCTCACTAGCGTAATGGTATGATCAACTTTACCCCGCATGAAGTCCGAGTCCTAGGGTGCTTAATAGAGAAGCAACTCGCCACCCCAGACTACTACCCGATGACCGAGAATGCACTCGTGAATGCGGCCAACCAAAAGTCCTCTCGTGATCCTGTCATGGCACTGGCACCCGAGGAAGTAGGCACCGCGCTAGGCAACCTCTCTAAGAAGGAATTCGTCGAACAAGTTAAGGTCAGCGGGAGTCGCTCCTTTAAGTTCCATCAACTACTCCACCAACGCTGGGGAATCAGTGACTCAGAGGCTCAGTCGGAGCGTGACCTCCTCGCGGTTCTAGCAGTACTCGCACTCCGTGGCCCTCAGACGGTCGGGCAGATCCGTCAGCGTACCGAGCGCCTGTTCTTCTTCCCTGATATGGAGCATGTCCAACGCGTCATCGACCAACTCACCACCGAGACCGACGATCGTCCCGCCCTCGTCGCAGAAGACCACTCTAAGCCTGGTCGAGATGTGCGCTACACTCACCTCCTAGGAGACCACGATACCACCGCTCCTCCATTACAGACAGAGACTACAGAGAAGCCTCATGCATTAGAAGACCGAGTAGCTACCTTAGAGAAAGAAGTAGCGGCATTACGAGCGATGCTCGAGGAGTTAACGGCGTAAACGCTTAGCACGTAGAATATTACCCATTTATTATAATAGAGCCCTACCCCAAGACTGTCTATCCTCTCGTGCATGGAGGATCTCTTGGGATTTATTATAGTAGACCTGTTCGTGCTTATCGTGAGGATCATTGTGTTTGTCGTCTTATTGGCTGCCTTGATGATTCTCGCGACCCCATTTATCCTTATTATAGCGGCCTTTTATAGGTCTGCCCCCTACTGCCATAGTGTGCGGGACGGATACGATCGAGTTTACCAATTCTACGCTACAGCAAATGGCCTGTAGAGTGGCTGCTATCTCATCAGCTCCCCTAATAAGTCGCGACCAGCGAGGATACTGAGGGCTTCCAGCTCAGATTGGAGTACTTGGTAGGCAGGATGTCCGCCAGCATCAGGTCGCCCGCAGTGAGTACAGGATGCGAAACCTGGATACCCCTCGCTTTTTTGTGGGTCATTCTCAGGCTTTACAAGCGTCAGGAGTGGAGGTAGCCCTGGCCGCTTTTGGATGAGCAATGGGTGTATCCAGCAGGTCAGGGGCTTATCAAACCAATCACCCCTCTGGTTCTCCATACTCCACCGCTGGATACCGCAATACCCTTGATCATCGAGAAAGACACAACGCGTCTTAGGAAAGTGTGAGGGATAATCTGTCGCTAACTCCACCTCCTTCGCCAGACGGGTAGCAGTCTTCCACCCCTGCCCCTTAGGACTAGGAATGATGACATCATCGGGGAGCTCTAGGCCATAGGAGTCGAAGACAGGCCGTTGACTCTGGAGGAGTTGCTCGATCCCCTCCTTTTCCTCCCCTGAGAGATAGACTCCGTCATGACAACACGTCGCCCGACAGCGAGAGATCTCACACGCTCGGATTGGTTGGCGGAGAGCCTCATGATCTATCTCCGCCGCACGAATTTGCTCCCGAACGATCTCAGATATTTGTCGATACGCAGTAATCATCCTTTCCTCTCTAGAGTAAGCCTAAGACCTGACGAGCGTCCTGCTCATCCATCCCACTTGATACCAGCTTACGGAGTGCCTCTTCTAGAGCCACAGCCTTCCCTTCAGCCAGCCCCT
>WTJZ01000061.1 GCA_011524615.1 Akkermansiaceae bacterium
CTGAGGATACGAGAGGCCTGTTCCTGTCCTAGACTAACCTTGAGGGGGCAGATGTGTCCGACGCTTATGGTGATTTCCTTTTCTTGCGCGAGGATCTTGAGTTGCTCTACTTCGGTAGGAATGAGGTCGGAGATTTGACTCGATTCTTGTTTGGGGTTGAGCTTGCCAGCATCGGAGCGGGCGAGTTCTAGGAGGGCTTCGACAAGAGTCTTAATATGGAGGCCTGCAGTGAGGCACTTCTGAATGGTCTGCTGGTATTCCTCTATACTGCGGGTTTTACGCAGTGAGAGTTGGGCATTGGTGAGGATAATGGTGAGAGGGGTGCGGATCTCATGTGAGGCATCTGAGATGAAGCGCTTTTGGGTCGCGAAGCTGTCCTCTAGTTGGGCAAAGCTGGTATTAAGGTCATGAGAAAGGCTCCCTAGCTCAGTATGAGGGTCCGGATTCTGGATTCGTGAAGAGAGGTTACCGAGGGCTATATCATGAGCGGTTGTGCGGATCACATTGACGGGCTTGAGGGCCTCCTTGAGGATGTAGGCCCCGAGGGCGCAGAGGGTGACTACCCCGATAAGAGCAGCGAGGCATAGCTTAAAGGAATAGCGATAGACGCCGACATAGATGGCATCAAGACTGTGGCGGACCATGAGGGTGTCACCAGAGAGGGTTTCGACCGCGACGTAGAGGTGTGATGAATCGATGTGGTAGGATTTACCAGGAGTGGAGATGAGGGCCCGCCCGACCTCATAGGACTGCGCAGGCCAGTCACTCTCAGCTGTGAAGTATTCGATCGTGCCAGCTTGGTCGAACTTTTTAAATTCGACACCGATCTCTTCTTGGTAAGAGACTTCATGCTTATGGCTACGCATAGGCATGTCTGGGCCGCCCATCGGTGGAGGGCGGTTTTCAGGCCTATCATGGTTATCATGAACATCCCCTCTATGCGATATGAGTTGCGGGAGTGCATTCATGGCACACCCGATGAGCTTACTAGCGAGGCGCTGCTCCCTATTGCCGATCTCTGTCTGCACGACGAAGACGACCACTACTGACGCAAAGATGGTCAGAGCTAAGCAGTAGAACGTCTGAATACGCCAGTAGAGAGACTTGATAGGGAGAATATTCATATAACTAAGGGATTACTCTACAATGTAGCCTTGGCCACGCTTGGTCTTGATGAAGTCCTTACCGAGCTTCTTGCGCAGCTTATAGATATAGACATCGAGTAAGTTGGAGAGGGATTCATCGTCTTCATCGAAGAGGTGCTCGTAGAGGTAGTCTCTGCTCACTACTTTACCTTTCTGATGGAGCATCAGTTCGGCGAAGGTGAACTCCTTACCTGTGAGCTCGATCTCTTGTTCATTTTGGCTTACGGTCTTCTTGTTGAGGTCGAAGGAGAGGGAGCCTATGGTGACGACTGGGTTTACGGAGGCGCCTGCGCGTCTGATGAGACTACGTACGCGGGCGAGGAGCTCATCAATGTCGAACGGCTTAGTGATATAATCATCCGCTCCAGAGTCGAGGCCGTAGATACGATCCTCCACGGCGTCCTTAGCGGTGAGGAAGAGAACCGCGGTTTGCTTATGGTCTCTGAGCTTATTGATCATGGTGAATCCATCCATGATCGGCATCATGACATCGCAGATGATACAGTCGTAGTCCCAGTTCATCGCCTTATAGAGGCCTACCTCTCCGTCCTCGGCAGTGTCTACAGCATAGAGTTCATCTTGTAACACCGCTACGAGAGAGGATCGCAGATCCTCATTATCTTCTACTACTAAAATTTTCATATTGTTCCCCACGGATAGGATAAGAGAAATGAATGAAAGATGAAATCGCAAAAATTATAAAAAACCTAAGAAGTTGGTTGGATAGGGCATGAGGTGCACTAAAAGCATGAATTAATGGATTTAGAAAAAGGATGAGCGAGATTCAGAGATGTGAGATAAGCGGTCTTTTATGTAGACAGTGAGGTGACGATAGTCTTATACCGAGGGGCAAGTAGCGAAGTCTGTCGTATTTAGTTGATCAGGAGAAGTGTTGACTAAGTCTGGCAGAATCACTATGGGAGTGATGAAGATCTAACTCTCAACCCTAATTAGACTCTTTAAACAAAGAAAATGAACGAGACAAAAACTATTAATGTAGTGGTAATTGGCGCAGGCTTCGGCGGTCTTGCATGCGTTAAGAAACTCGCTAAAGACAACAAGGTAAACGTGATCCTTGTTGATCGTCGTAACCACCACCTCTTCCAGCCACTTCTTTACCAAGTAGCAACAGCGTCACTTGCGGCTCCACACATCGCTCGTTCAGTTCGTAGCCTCTTCAAAGATCAAGAGAACGTGAGTGTCATGTATGACCTCGCAGTAGACTTCGATCTCAACAACAAGACTGTTAAGATGGAGAACGGTGCAGACCTTACGTATGACTACATGGTCATCGCGACAGGTGCACAGACGAGCTTCTTTGGTAATGACCAATGGGCAGAGCACGTTCACCAACTCAAGACCCTCTCTGGTGCATTTAACATCCGTAAGCAAGTTCTCCGTAACATCGAGATCGCAGAGACTGCTCCTCCTGAGGAACAAGAACTCCTCTCTACCATCGTGATCGTTGGTGGTGGCCCAACAGGTGTAGAGCTCTCTGGTGCATTCGCTGACCTCGTTAAGCGTCAGATGAAGACGAGCTTCTCTAACTTCAAGCCTGAGAACCTTCGTATCGTTCTCGTAGAGGGTATGAAGAACATTCTCGGTGTCTTCGACGAAGATCAGAGCCAATACGCTAAGAAGCACCTCGAGTCGATCGGTGTAGAAGTTCGTACCGAGGCAATGGTATCAAACATCGAGAAGAACAAGGTTACTCTCAAGGACGGTGAAGTGATCGAAGCAGGTACTATCATCTGGACAGCTGGTGTACAGGCGACGCCTCTCACTCAGAAGATCGACGCTGAGCGTACCCGTGGTGGTCTCGTTCACGTGACGAATAACCTGAACCTCGAGAAATACCCAGAAGTATTCATCATCGGTGACACAGCTGCTGTTGATAACGGTGAAGGTAAGTTCGTTCCTGGTGTCGCTCCAGCAGCGGTACAAGGCGGTGAGTACGTAGCATCTCACATCCTCGATACAGAGAACGGAACTAAGGTTCCTGAGCCATTCAAGTACACGGACAAAGGTAAGATGGCGATCATCGGTCAACACTCAGCGATCGTTGACGTGAACGGCCTTAAGTTCCAAGGATTCGTAGGTTGGGTGATCTGGCTTCTTATCCACGTACTCTTCCTCGTTGACTTCCGTAGCATGGTTGGTGTTATGGGTGCATGGTTCTGGGCATACGTTCGTAACCTTCCTGGTGCACGTATCTTCACTTCATCTGCAGAAGAAGATCTCGCGTAACTCTAGCGTTACCGATTCTATCAAAAAAGGCCGAGGAACTCCTCGGCCTTTTTTGCGTT
>WTJZ01000106.1 GCA_011524615.1 Akkermansiaceae bacterium
GCCCCATCAAAGTCACCATAACGCTCATATGAGTAGTCAGAGATCGACAGATCGGTATCAAAGTCCTCCCACACTCCTACCCCCTGAGTCTTATTCTCGAAGAGGCCCGAGATACTAGGCTGCGCCTCTAGGCTAGACTTGATGAAGGAAGGAGTTAACTGGTAGATCAGGTTTCGATCCTCCCCCTGGATATCATAGACCGTGGAGGCCTCGAGCCCGGATAAGGGAGCTGTGCCTGTCGCCGCATTCACCACCTCGATGGAGTTATTAGCGTCAGAGGGCTGGCCTAAACCGCCGCCATCGGTCCCGGTCCAGGCAGTCGTGGCTACGGTCTGCGGAGTCGTCACCTCTAGACGACCATCACCACCAATGAACGACACATACGTCGTCAAGGTGCTCGTCCCTTGGTTCAGGTGCAGCCGCAACGCTAACTGCTTGCCTAAGTCTTCATTAGTCAGAGGGATCTCGTGTAGGGCAAAGTTGACGCTATCATTCAGGTTTCCCACCACAAGGGTCGCACCACGCAAGCCAATCCCTAGTCCTCGGAACGTCCCTCCATATTCTAGTAGGAGATAATCCTGCGTAGTATCAAACGCGGAGAGCATCTTAAAGTTCAGATCAATGGTCGCATCATTCTGCGAGATCCCCGAGTCCTGACCACTCGTCGTAATAGAGCCGAGTCTGTTATTCACTCCTGTCTCTACTAGTAAGAGCCCTGTATTGTTGATGTTACGATTCACCTTACCAATGAGTACTCCGATCTCATCTGGATCTAAGAGATAATCATAATCCCCCTCACTAAGAGCCAGAGAAACGATCTCCGCCAGATAAGAACTCAATAATGCGGAATCCACCTCTAACGAATCGATCTGAGAGGCATTGAACAAGTCCGCTTCCGTAATTGCAGACGCGTCCCCCGCTAGGTGCGCCGCATTGATCTTGTCAACCGCTAGGTACTGAATGTTCACTTGCTCAATCAAGTCATAGACCTCGGTACTAGTATCCACATCCACACCTTCAAGAGCCTCAATCTCAGCCCGGTAGAACTCTAGATAACTCTGGTAAACATCAGGGTGTGAGCTCGCTACTGTAAGATCATATGTACTGATCTCACTCGCATCGTTCTCCTCGGCTGCCGTCACGATCTTATCGAGGAGATCGATCCTCACGGTACTGATCTCTACCGTATAATTCGCTGTCGTCAGCCCATTCGTAATGGTGACGGTGTACTCATCAGTGAGCACCTGCCCCCCTCGGAAGCGTATACTCTGGAGAATCTTAGTATAATCACTAGTGGTAATGACATTCCCCTGCGCATTAGAAATCTCTAGGGTAAAGAGACCATCGACCACGGAATACTCCCCCACCTCTAAGTCATTATACTCCAGACGCCCTGATACATCCTGCCCCTCTACCACTCCGTCGTCTGAGAAGATACGGTACGTATCATCCGTCGGCTTTCCAGACGCTCTCTGAATCGTCAAGATCACCCCGTCATAATCAGCCTCCGCCTCCTCAATATTTCCCCATCCCGATAGGTCTGCATCAAAGACTACCAATTCATTCAACGGCATCATCTTGCTCACATCGAGATCCTCGAGGTATAAGTCCGAGACCGTAGGTACTAATGAGTCCTGCACCTCGTCATGATAAAAGTCCACGACGAGGGTACTACTCGTAGGGAGGTCTAAACTGGTATTATAGGGAGCAGGAAAGACATTCTGCCCCGCATATCCAGTCGACGCCTGGCCATAAGTAACTCCATTCCCCCCAGCATAAAACTGCGAGTTATGCGTCACATTCTCTGGTCCACTCCCGAGATCCGCAGCCGTCGCCGTCAGCACCGTACTCCCTCCGTCGATCAGGGCACTCAGACCTAACGTCTGGGTCAGATTATCATCAGAACGGTCTAGTGTGACGCGGAGTGTCACCGTCTCACCAACCATCGTCGCAGGGAGCGTGAGTTCCACCGCCCCTCGGTTTGCCAGATTATTATTGGGACTCTGACTGTAGAGTACTACCCGGTCATTCATCATCACGACCGAGGTACCGTGTACAGTCGCTCCTACCTCAAAGAAGAGGTAAGCCCCACTGGTCGTAAAGGTCGGCACCTCAAAGGTGAGATTAAAAGTCGCGTCATCGTCAGTATAGCCAAAGGCCTGCAGACTCGTCGCTGTGCCATTCCCACTGTATGTTATCGTCTGCCCCTGTACCATTGCCGAACATACGAGCAACAGTAGAGCGCATATCCCTCTCATCTGCCTTAAAAGTCCCATAACCGTTTAAACCAATATTCTTCGAACACGAGGCGGAACATAAAGTACGCACCACGCTTATTAAAGTGATCTGAGATATATGAGTCAGACTCTATCCCTGAGAAGTTATACCCTAGCTCTAGCTCCGCTCCTTCGGTCAACTGGTAGAGGAGACCTACACTCAGACTCACACTCTCCTCCTCTAGATCATAAGAGGACATCCAGCGGCCAGCTGCTGTCAGCCCGACCTTAGCATTCAGATTATACTTCGCGCGCAGCACCTTGAGATCCGTCAGCCACCAGTCACTCTCATAGTACGCCATCTTAGCCGCATAGCGCGCCGAAACCTCTAGCCCCAGATCTGGACCCGTCCAGATCGCGTCCATCGAGAGGGTATGAGCATCGAACTGCCCACTAGCATTCGTTCCGCCGTCATTGAGCTCCGTCTCGAGCGCCCCGAGGAAGACGAGAGAGCTATCACCCTCTGGTCGATACGCGAGATCCAGCTTACCCTGTACGGAGAGGCGATCCTCTCCTGCATCATAGCTCGAGTGAGAGGCCCTGACACGAGCCATCACAGCGGCCTCATTATTGATCGCAGTGATGAGTTCTGACTCTAGATACGAGTTCACCTCATCGGCATAGGTCGTCGACTTCCCGAGGGCACGGTATCTCTGACGCTGGTCATCAGAAGTCCAGTCAATCGCAATACTCCCAGAGGTAAAGTCACGCCCCTGCTCGTAGGATCCTTCGGCACGAGACTCGGATTCGCGTACTGTCGCATTGGTCTCTAGATTGACCGTCACATTGAGCCCCTTCTTGAGAGCCTTGACGTAATTCACCCCCTGAATGATTCCCATCAAAGAGTTAGAGGTAAAGGATGGCTGGCCGTAAGAACTGTAGTACGT
This sequence comes from Akkermansiaceae bacterium, assembly GCA_011524615.1. GTDB lineage: Bacteria > Verrucomicrobiota > Verrucomicrobiia > Verrucomicrobiales > Akkermansiaceae > WTJZ01. The sequence goes on from WTJZ01000106.1 coordinate 3,164, forward strand.
GAGGTTATCCGAGACGACTTGTCGTCCGGTCACCTGTAAAAAGGGACGCCACGTATCATTCGCATCTCTCTGTAGTAGAGTCTTCACCCCGACAGATTTGCCCTCTCCCGTCTCCCAGTCAGCACCCACATACGCCTCCGTAGGCGCATTATACCCCACATGATCGACTGTGTACTGACCACCGATATTATACCCGAGACGCTTCCCGATTTTACTCGCCCACTCCGCGCCAATGATCGGAGTATTGACCCACTCTGATTCGCCATTCAGGCGACCACGGTAATACCCGAGCGACCCAGACCAACGCCCCTTCTCGAGCTGCTTACTCACCTCTGTTGTAGCGCGTACTTGTTGTAATCCTGTCTGTGTATTTCTCTCAGCCTCTACCTCTGCCACGACTTGATATCGGTCAGAGAGCTGATGAGAGCCGATGAAGGTGAGCCCCTCGACACCAGGCCTGACATTACTACCAAACTGATTCACGAACTCCTCATCCATTCTATAATAACGCAGACTCATGGAGGTCTCATCCTTTTGGTAATCGAGGTGTGCGAGTAATGCTTGGCCCCTAGCTCGCTCATACGTATTGGACTGCGCCCACTCGGTGTGGAGTGAGAGGTAATCATTAACTTGGTAATCTAGATCGATGCCATAGATCGTCTCATCAACCGTATCTCGTTGCGCCACCGTATAGGTCGTCCCCACCGTCAGCCCCTTCCACTCTGACGCCACTCTCGTGCCGTAGGTCAGCTTACTACTACCATAGGTACGCGTCTCATAGGTAACTCTAAAGACGTACGGGTTCAGGTTCTCGTCAAAGGCTGAGAAGTTCTTATTAAAGTACACGATCCCGGAGGTATAATCGATCGAGTAATCGAGCCCACGAGTCACGGCCGTCTCCTTGATCAAGCGATCAGGGCGACCACGCTCATAGAGTTCCAATACGACAGATTCACTATTCGCCAAGATGCCAGAGCCCTCTAGCTGCCAGAGCCCGACCACCTCTGAGACCGCCAACCTCTCGATGAAGTTGTTCGTATCATCCTTAGCGATAAAGCTATCGGCCTGCACTGAGGCTCCCCCTACTGAGAATTGATTACGAGCTCGTCCCCCCGTCAGCTTACGATCGTGTCGAGCGAGCAGACTACCATCTAACTTCGTCTGAATATCTCCGTAGATGAAGTTATGATCCTCCGACTCGACACGGACATAGAGCGCATCTCGAGAGGCGTTCGGGTTCGTCACCTGGCTCTGATCTCCGAGTACCTCATATCGATCATCCTCGCTCTGGTTCAGTAATCCGTAATCCACGTTACGCTCCAGACTACGTCTGCTATCATAGCCCACTGTCGCCTGCCACTTCCCTTTCTTATCCAGTGGCCCTTGTGCCAATAGGCTGATGTGGGCGAACTCATTGACTCCATAATCACGCTCGAGTCGCGTCATCGTCGGAGAGTAGTCCGCCACCCCCGTCAGCTCCCAGCTGTCCCGCAGTGGTCTATACTGAACGATGAACTCCTGCTCGATCTCGCCGAGTACAAGTGTGAGAGTACGCTGCTCCGCATACTTCGCAGGTGAGAGACGGAGAGAGAGACGACCGTCCTCGAGTTGCAATTGATGCCCCTGTGCCTCTGGGCGGTAATCTTGGGTGTAGATCTCCCCCTTAGAGACTCTAGCCTCTAGGATCGCCCCATCACCTAGCTCTTGACCGAACTCATCGAGCACCTTGACCTCTATCGTCGCAGGCGTCAGACCGTCCGCGATATAGATCTCTTCCTCTCCAGCCAAGGTGATCCGATGAGGTTCCCCCACCTTATGAATGGTGTAACTCTCCGTCACCGGCTCTCCTCGTAGTGGGGTATACTCGACGAAGAGCTCATTAGCCCCTGGTTGAAGCGGGAGTGCGACGTACTCTTGAATAATCTTCCGCTTCATCGGGAAGATACTCTTATTACCATTATAGGCATCACCGAGATCCTCACCGTTCAGCTCGATTAGGGGTTGAGCCGTGAGCGGGTACGCAAAGGTCGCGGTAAATTGGTCCCTATTTTTATAGAGAGTCTGATCGGCAGGGCTCAGGATTCCATACTCCTTCTCCTCAGCTTCTGGCTCTAGCTTGACCGACATCGTCGGATTAACGATCTCCACTGGCGCTCCGATCAAACGGATATCCACATTCACAAGTTCACCAAAGCGCACATCATATAACCTCACATTCTGCGTCCCTCGCTCATAATAATAGAGGGGGGCTAGTCTGAGCCCCTTCGGGAGAAACTCCTTCTTCAACCTTACCCCTCCAGGTCCAGGCAAAATATTAGACACATGATACTTACCATCTTCATCTGTCTTCACCTGACGACCATCCGTGAGCTGAAGTACCATCCCGGCCATTGGCTTATCAGTGGCGCTGAACTTACCGTCCTGATCATGATCCACGTACACGCGACCGACGAGAGAAGAGTTACGCGTGAATACCCCTGTACTCACGACCACATCAGCAGAGTCTGCCGCCGTCACCGTATTCACACCGATCACCGAGACGACCTCAGCCCGATTCGTCACGATCCTCGCCTGAGTCTCATGCAATAATGTATCATAAGTGATCACCACACTCTCTCCACTAGCGAGATTCTGCCCGATGAGCTCCCACTCCAACGTGCGATCAAATCGATTGTAAGAGGTAGCGAGGACCTCACCATTGAGCTTAGCAGAGTTCGGCATATACAGTACCCCCTGCGGTAAGATGTCTCGGACGGTCAGATTACTCACCGCAGCCGAACTCTCCACATTCTGAACCGTAAGTGTATAGCGGATCGGATCTCCGATCTCCGCCTGCCCTCGGCTCGCAGTCTTGGTAATAGCAAGCTGGGCATCATTAAAGTCGATCGTATCCTCATTACTCGCCACCACCCCGTTCGGGTGCTCAGCCGCCGCGAGACTAGCACCTAATGCTAATATATTATCCGTCGTAATGTCAGCTAAGGCCCCGTTCTGTAAGAAGGAAATCTCCGCTGTGGCACTCATCCCTCCCGCAAAGGAAGGAATCATTAATCGAATGCGTGCCTCGCTCGCATTATCTGGATTCGTTTCATAGTAAATCGTCCCCATCAGCAGACCTCCATCTGAGAGGGTGAGCGTAAAGGCTGATCCCGAGCTCAATGCCATCTTGGTATCGCGATCGATCAAGGTTCCGATCCACTCCTGATAGTCAGTACTGATCTCTACCTCTGTCATGTCATAGCCACCCACCTCTGAGATCTCTAATGAGACCCCAATCTCAGAACCATCCGCCCCAGTCGCGCCATCGATGAAGGATAAGTTCAGATCCCAGTGATCATCACTCGGGATCAAGTTCGTCGCGCCATCGCCAACAAAGGAGAGCGAAGTCAGATCAAACCCCGCTGAGATCGGAGCCAAGCCTGCGACATAACTCTGCACCTTCACCAATGTCTCATACTCTGACAAGTGCGCCTCATCTTCATCCCCTAGACTCATTCGAGCCCAGATATCTAGACTCCCTCCGTCAGTAATCACATCGGTGTCGAACAATCCATCGCCATCTCCATCGACCAATAATGTCGATTGATCAGCCGCATAGAACTCGATAGAATCATCTACTCGAGGAAATCCAGAGAGCTCAAACGCCGTATCTGCCCCCGTCATATTCAAAATAGAGATCGGAAACCAATAGTCAGCCCCAAAGAACCCAAAGCTCGGACTCACTTCCGTACCAAAACTCCCACCTGACACCACTTGGTCAGAGACTCCCGAAGCCGCAGGGTCTGATACAGGACCAATATAGAAGTCGTCTGCCGTCAAGGTCGTAGGCAAGAGAACCGAGGCCGTATTAGAGATCGCTTCCGTAGTCGTCCCTGTACTGCCAGTAGTAAAGCCTAATCCAGCCTTGAGGGTCACTCGCTCATTCTCAGTCGTACTATTCTCGGCCGTCGTACAAAAGCTCAAGGAGAGCTCCTCACCCAACTCTAAACCGTCCAGCTGAATCACCCCTACATGAGTAGGGCTCACCTGCGCTGTAGAGGTCCAACTCGTCCCCCCGTCTACGGAGTAGAGATACGTCACCCCCATCTGGGCTGAACTCAGGCTCCCTGACACTAACGTCAACGCCACCCCAGTAGGAGACTCTAGAGCGACCGAAAGAAGCACCCCTTCGACAAAGGAACTATCAACAATCACCGAGCGCGGCTCGAGAACACCAACGCCATCTTGACGAGCCAGAACGTCCCAGCATACATCATCACCGTTAGAGACCAACGACTTCCCGGCATTGATTAAGATAGAGGGGAGAACATCCCCTTCATACAGCAGCTTCACCACATTATCAGAGTCGACCGCCGCCGTATCAGACTGAGAGGTCGCCACTACATTGATTACTGAATTCTCGCCCTCGGTGAGAGTCAGCGGGATCATCGTCTGAGCTACAATCGCAATCCGCTCATCAGGCTGGAGTGTCAATGGTTGGACTAACTCCACTTCCCCACTATCCGCTAGGCCATTCTCATTCGCATCGAGATAAAAAGTAATATCACCAGGGGTGAAGCCTGAGACGAATTCAGAGGTGATCGTATAACTATCAACCACCCGACTGGTGTTCTCTAGATAATAGGGAATGTTCGTGGTTAATGACGGAGCGACATACTGCGTACGACTCGCTGTCACATCACCATTAGGAGTCAAGCTAGGAGTATAGTCCACGAGGACTTGCGTCGTCACAGTATTAGACTGCAACGCCGTATCTATCGTTACCTCGATGTTACTCTCTACATCCAGATAGACTGCTCTAGCACTGCTAGAGATCTCTACCTGAGCCTGCCCAGCCAACTGGAGGGCGTACAGAACAACAAGTAACCAGGTATACCCCAGAACCTTCACTCGAACTTTAGGAACAAACGATGATTATCTCACAATAGTCGCCTCGATAGAAAAGTGTAGAAGCTCACCTCATACTGATCATGCCAGCACGAGGTGCGCGCAACTCTACCTTACTCTACGATCACGCTGTACTCTACGGTACCAGACTGCCCTGGCTCTAGGGCTGCCGCGAGTGGTACTCGAATATTGGTCACATCACTAGCTGTAGCAGATCCAGCCCAACTCAAACCACCATCGGTACTAAACACCGCACTACCAGCGCCCGTCGGGTCAACCACCGTAACTGCAGCGCCTGAGTAACTCGTATGCTCCGGGATGCTCTCATAGATGATCACATCTGTCAAAGAGTCACTCCCTAGGTTTTGGAAGCTCGTACGGTAATAGATCGTGTCTCCAATCGAGAGAGAAGTAATCGGAGTCGACTGATAAGTCGTACCATCCGTGCTCTGCTCCTTCACTAGCTCTAGGTTACCAGCGATCACCTGAATCACATCGGTCACTGAGTCCGTCGTGCCAGCATTATCCTCAGCCTGTACCGTTAGCGTCAAGGTCGTCCCGATAGGAGTCGTACTCGGCACGCCCACGCGGAGGAAGACGGTTACTGATTCGTTCGCTGCAGGGAACGTAGAGAGACTGTACGTCCCAGGATCATTGTTACTCGTTCCTGACCCAAGATTAGCACCGGTCGCATCCGTCCAGTATGCCGTGTAGCCTACTGGTAATGCTTCGGAGAGAGACACTTCTAGCGAAGTAGGCGTCAAGTTCCCCGTATTCGTGATCGTATGACTGAGGACCACATTTCCTCCTGCTACGACTGTCGCAAACACTTCAGGTTCTAGATCGATCTGATTCACCCCAGCGACGATGACATCGAATGAGATCTCATCATAGATGCTCGTATTATTCGTGGAGGTCGCTCTCACCGTAACGCTATACGTTCCAGGAGCCGTGCTCTCTGGGACACTGACCTGTGCGATCTGATGGAAGATATTAGAATCCTCTGTCAATACAGGTGAGAGTGCTCCCGTGTTCAGGATCTCCTCCTGTTCGCTGTCGTCTAGCGTTCCATTCTCCACACTATCTTCATAGAACTTCACGACGAGCCCCCCTGCGGTTACTGCCGTCAGAGTATAGGAATCAAAGTCCCCAGTCGTCGACTGTAAGGTCGTCCCCGCTAGCGCTGTTCTCACGTTCTGGATATCGATTGCGACCGTGCCAGCGTCACCTGCTACGAGTTCGATACTAGTAGCAGGATCATCCGACGTTGAGTCCTGGTCTCCAGTCTCTCCCGCAATCGCTACGTCAACTGCTGCAGGTAAGATCTCATCAATATTAATCGTCGTCGTGTCCGAAGTAGTACCGTCTGAGGAGGTAGCGCGGAGCACGATCGTCGTCGCCGTTGTCAATGACGCAGACTCATCAATGATCAGGCGCGCTACAATATCCTTATACCCGGTAGATGTAACGATCCCTGTATCTCGGATTCCATCACCATTAGAGTCTTGGAGAGGCGTGACGCCATCCGATTGCAAGAGCTCGATCGCGATCAGTGATGCCTGTGAATTTGAGTCCACCGTCACATTGTAAGTATCTTCATTCGCTCCGCCTAAGAGATTCGTAATCGTTAATGGGACAAAGACCTCTTCCCCTGCACTACGTGTCTGCGCATCTGTGACATCACTCGTATTCACCTCTAGGAGAGCCAAAGCGGCATCCGCTTGCTCTGCTGGGTTATCCGTCACTGCTGGGTGCTGGAAGAGAGAACGGTCTGCGCCATTGCTGATCACTTGTGTACTAGCTGCTCCATTATACGGATCAAATGATGCCGTGTATGTCTGGCTTAGCGTATCGCCACCTAGTCTCACAGGCACTTGGTTCGGGTCTACACTGCCCGCCGTCCCAGCATCATCCACATCAAATGTCGATCCTCCACTGAACGTAATAGACGTCTCAGAAATGTTAGGAATAGAGCTGAACGTGAACGTCGCCTGGAACTCCTGTCCGATCTCAAGAACCTCCGTCCCATCCGCAGGATCCTCTAAGAAGAGCGCCACCTTCACCACATCATTCTGAATCGCGATCGAGCTATCAGTCGTCCACTCTCCGCCATTCGTACCATCATCCCAATAGTAGAGCACACCTGTAGCAGGCGCTAAGCTCCCCGCAACGATCGCAGAATAGTCCACCGCTCCATCATTGCTATCAAAGTCTAAGGCCCCCACCCCATTCGAGAGGTCTAACTCAATGAGAACACCATCCTTCGTACCGCCTTCGAATGGAATTCCAGCCTGACCATACACGCCCCCTTCACCGACATTAGATCCGCTGAGCGTAAAGGTCACCGCCTCAGCTGCTCCAACGACTTCTGTACTCGCAGACACTTGGTAATCGAGTACACCCTGTCCATTACTGAGCTCAGCTGTAATCCCTGTACGTGTCTCTGTCACAGTAGTATCACTATCAGAGGTCACACTAAAGCCGACCGCAATGTCAGTAGCACCCACCGTCGCAGAACTCGTACTCGTAATCACACGGACGATAATCCCCGCCGTATCATCAGCAGCCAACTCAGGTGTCGCGACCGCTGTACTATACGTCGTCCCGTCATAAGACTGGAGGAGGAGATCACCTGGATCTACTTGACCATTCAGATTCGCATCATAATAGATCTCTACCTGCTCACCATCTGCCCCCAGATCAGTCGTACCAGCCGGCGTAGACTCAAACTCTACCGTATAGCTATCAAAGGCATTACCTGTATTCTCCAGAATGTAGAAGTAATCTGCTGAGCCACCAGGTGATACAGTCAGCGTCGATGGCGTCGTAGAAAGACTCACGCCTGACTTCTCCGCCACGATGACGATCACCTCATTCGACGTGACCGACTGCGTCTGGCCAATCCCGTCCTTATATGTTGCTGTCGACTGAATCTTAATCTCGGCCCCAGCCATTGCACCTGCTGCATAAGAAGACGATATCATCGTCATCATGAGCAGCATGTAGTTCATAGGTTTCATTTATGTGTGTATGTTTTAAA
>WTJZ01000134.1:0-90 GCA_011524615.1 Akkermansiaceae bacterium
ACGCGGGTTTAAGAGCTCACAGCTGTCAGTTTACAGTTAACAGCTCCTCTTTTTCTCCCTGCAAAATTGTTTTTCGCAACGGACCTGTTC
>WTJZ01000134.1:190-11071 GCA_011524615.1 Akkermansiaceae bacterium
TCTGTTCTCTGTTCTCTGTTCTCTGTTCTCTGTTCTCTGTTCTCTGTTCTCTGTTCTCTGTTAATAAAAAAGGCCGACGGGTTAGGTCGGCCTTTGGAGATCTGGAGATGGGTATCGGTTTAGATGAGTTTACTGTTTTCGCTGCGGAGAGCTGCAACGGAGTAAGTTGGGTCATCTGGGAGAGTCTCAATATGAACGAGTGAGTCTGCTTTCTGAAGCATGTTGCGACAGTCTGAGGAGAGGTGTCGAAGCTTAAGGGTCTTCCCTGCACTACGATAACGCTCACTGAGAGCGCTGAGAGCCTCTAGGGCTGAATAGTCACAGACACGAGCATTCTCAAAATCGATCACGATCTCTCTGACATCAGACTTGGCTTGGAACTTATCGATAAAATCAGGGATAGAAGCAAAGTAGATCATACCATCTACTCCATAGATCCGCTCTTCTGGATCATCCTTGAGCAGAGTAACGGTCACGTGCTTGGAACTCTTAACCGCATAGAAGAGCGCTGAGAGAAGTACGCCAACCACTACCGCAAGAGCCAGGTTATGAAGGAAGACGGTTACAAGTGTCACTGCTAGAATGACGACGATCTCCGTATTACCCACCTTACCGAAAGTCTTAAAGGTCGACCACTCGAAGGTACTAATCACAATCATGAACATCACCCCTACAAGAGCTGGAACGGGAATCATCATAATAATGTCTGCACCAAAGATGATGAGTAAGAAGAGAGTTAAGGCTCCAACTATCCCTGATAGTCTGCCTCGACCGCCGTTTTTCATATTGATGAGAGATTGTCCAATCGTCGCACAACCACCCATACCGCCAAAGAGTCCCGAAAGGATGTTCGCGGCACCTTGAGCAAGACACTCGCGGTTCCCCTTACCTCTTGTCTCCGTGATCTCATCGATCAACTGGAGCGTAAGAAGCGACTCAATCAGTCCAACAAGAGCAATCGTCAAAGAAATCGGGAGAATCTGTGCGTAGAAGCCAAGATCTGTCCACGGGACTGCCGATAAAGTCGCTACCCCAGGGAGTGAGCTGTCAATCTTAGCCTCGCCCGTAAGCATTACTAGGATATCCTTAATGTCACGTGAGTTCGGCAAAAAGCAGGTAATACCGAATACAACCAAAATAGCAACTAAGCTGGCTGGGACGGCTTTGGTAAGCTTAGGAAGGAAGACAATGATACCCATCGTAAGAGCGATTAACCCAATCATAGTCCAGAGCTCACCTTGAGGGAGGAGGACGGACTCCATGTGGCCATGGCTGTCCAGCTTCACCTCAGCTTGGAAAAAGAGGCGTTGGCCAAGTGCGATCACCACAGCAAGACCGTTCACAAATCCCATCATTACTGTATGAGGAATGAGGCGAATGAAGCGCCCGAGCTTAGCCACCCCAATGAAAATCTGAATCAGACCGGCAAATAATAGCGCAGCTACGAGGTACTGGAGCCCAAGATCATCTGGTGTGATTCCAGAGAGGCCCTCCCCGTGATTAACAGCGTCAAGTGCTGTGGATTTCCCTAGTTGGAAGGCCTTAGCCGCAACGATAGCGATTGCTCCAGTCGCGCCACAGATCATCCCAGGACGTCCGCCAAAGCAAGCGGTAATAAGCCCGACAAATACTGCCGACCAAAGCCCGACCATTGGGTTAACACCCGCAATGAATGAAAAGGCAATAGCCTCTGGAACAAGAAGGAGGGCCACCGTAATACCAGATAGAACATCGTTCTTAATCTGCTTAGGGCCTCCCATTTTACTAATATATGTGCTTAGTGCGATCATGGTGGTAGGTTTTTGCCCTGTTAATGGCTAAGAATATAGGGGGAGCAAGAATTTATTAGGTTGAATTCGTTTTTGATTTTACGAATGCGCAACAATCTGGCTCATTGTTGAGAACGTTTTGGATATATTAGAATACAGAGAACGAGAGTATGAGAAAGTATTAGCCCTAATCGGCTCGGTGCTACTGCATATCTTACTCCTCTTCCTGATCGGGCTCTGGATCATGCTCACCGGAATGGCTCTGATGGGTAAACTAGATCAGACTGCAAATCAGCAAGAAACGACGATCCTCATTAGCCCTGAGTACTTTGAACGCCCAGCTCCGGAACCAGAGATCGCAGAGGAACCAGAGAAGAAAGCAGCTGAGGTAAATACAGAACTCCCAGAAGTGGAGCCGACCTCTCCGACCTCTCTTATTGGAGAGCGAAGTGTACAAGCAGCCTCCGAGACTCCTATGGATCAGGGTGATGAAACTCTCCCAACTCAACTCACACGAGAAGATCCAGATCAAGAGCTCCCCAATACCTTTAACTCCGACTTTATCGACGGCCGAATCGATCAAGCCCCCGGACTAGAGAGCGCGGAAGCGACATCCGTCCCTCAGGTGGAGGCGGAGAGTGCTGACACCATCGCTGATACAGAAAACGGTGGAAACATGGAGGCTACTGATAATGAAACAGTCCAGACAGCCAATCCCAAACAGGTTCTCGCAAAATCCGATACTCAGGTAGAGGTCGCGAAAGAGATCAGCGAAGAAATCGTTCCCCCTACGCAAGAAGAACAGAAAGAAGCAAAAGGATCCGAGCAAGAAGGAGAAGGCAAAGCGATCGCAGAGCAAGAAACCAAAGCATCTCAGAACGGATATCAAACCGAGCAGAAAAAAACACGTATCATCGGGTCTCTGAATCGTGACGGTACCAGCTCGCTCGACGTCAAAGGTACTGCACTAGGAAAGTACTATGCTGCGATCAGTAAAATCATCGAAATCGAGTGGCAACAAAACTGCCTGCGCTACCGCGAGCATATCCAACCAGGGATCATCTCCATGCAGTTCCAGATCGCACCTGATGGAAAGGTCTCCCGAATCAAACCTAGTGATGTCGTTGCGACGAGCCAGATACAGGTAGGGTTCACGATCAAGTCTATCCGTCGTGCAAAGCTCCCCCCTATGAATGATGAGGTAAAGGCGGAGTTAGAAGATGAGAACCTAGAGCTGATCTATAACTTCCACTTCTAAACGCGTCGATCGCCCCTGAGATATGCCTGCTAAGAAACGCTCCCCACGACCAAACGCTTCAAAACGGATATCTCGTCGTTCACTGTACTGGATCGTACTTCTCGTGCTCTTACTGATCTTTCCTATTAGAGTTCTCGCATTGGCAACCGCATATATCGATTGGATCATTATCATGATGATCTATGGGGCGATTCAGTTAGTGACCTTTTGGCTCTACTTCTCTGATAAGCAAAAAGCCGTCTCTCAGCAGTGGCGCATCCCAGAAATGTCTCTCCACCTGATGGAATTACTAGGTGGGTGGCCTGCAGCGCTCGTCTCTCAAAAATGCTTTCGCCATAAGAATAGAAAGCTCAAGTACCAAACAATCTTCTGGAGCATCGTGTTTCTCCACGTCTTCATCAGTATCGAACTCTGCACCAATTGGGCACTATGTCGATTCATCTCCTACGTAATGAACTGACACGATGGCTGACCTGATCCCTCTGACTCACCTTCTCTATCTATTACTGCCACTAATAGCTACAGGCTACCTCTATTATCGATGGTGTGGTAAACGATGGGAACTAGGGTATGCCTCCATTCGGATGGTTGGTCAGCTTTTACTAATTGGCTACACCTTGGTATTTCTCTTTGGGAATGATTCTACATGGGTGGGAATCTGTGTCCTGGTGACGATGATTCTGATGTCCAGTATCATTGCCGTACGTCCTTTTAGGAAAAAGAGCACGTTTACGCATGCATTACTATCGGTTTTCACTTCTGGGTCAGTACTACTCGTTCTCATTATCTACGGTGTCTTAGGAGAACGAGACCTCTATGTTTCTAAGAAAGTTATCCCAATTGCGGGGATGCTCTACTCCAGTGCCATGAACACCCTCAGCATCGCAGGCGAGAGGTATTATAGCGCGCTGGAGAGTGGCAAGTCGCCCCTTGAAGCCCGAGCAGAAGCGTTCCAAACCTGTATGATCCCAAAGGTCAACACCTTCCTCGCTGTTGGGCTAGTCTCCCTGCCAGGTATGATGACGGGTCAAATCCTGTCTGGAGTCAGCCCGCTTATCGCCGTACGATACCAAATCATGGTTATGCTGATGCTGCTCGGATCTGGAGGACTCTCTGCAGCGATGTATCTCTGGCTCGCAACGAGAAAGACTAGGCAAAAATAGAGGTAATGGGGGCTCCCTTCTCCTTATCTGGTCCAGCCATGCGGAATGGTCTCTTACTTGGTGAATAATGTACCTCCTCATGATCTATTCCTAGTGCATATGCGATCGTGGAGTTAAAGTCATAGATCGAGACGGGGTCGACAACCGCCTTTTGGCCTCGCTCATCAGAGGCTCCGTAGACGAATCCTCTCTTAGTGCCTCCTCCTGCTACTAGATATGTGAATGCTGACGGATGATGGCCACGCCCCTCTCGGTACTGACTCTGGATCTGCGGAGTACGACCGAACTCGGTAGCCAAAACAACCAAGGTAGAGTCCAAAAGTCCCTTAGATTCTAAGTCCTGAATCAGTGCCGCCAGAGGTTGATCCAATTCACTACATCTCTGCTCGACCCCCGTGAAGTTATCGTAATGCGTATCCCAACCTCCAAGTCCTACCTCGATAAATCGGACATCTGCTTCCACCAAGCGTCTGGCTAAAAGGCAACCTTGTCCAAACTTAGACTGGCCATAAAGATTCTTAACACTCGCGGGCTCCTTACTCAGATCAAAGGCGGCCAAATCCTCAGACTCCATCACCTTAGCAGCCTCCTCGAAGACCTTATGGTAACTCTTCACCTCTGCAGACCCATGATCGTTATGGAACTTTTGGTTGATCATATCAGCAAGCTTGAGCCTACGATGAAAGTCCTCTTCCGTCACAGAATGAGGACGAGTCACGTCCTCGAGGCCCTTAGCGGGGTCGCCGACCATCGCGGCTGAGTAGTTCGCCCCCATCCAGCCTCCTCCAGTAGACTTTGCACTAGAAGAGATCGCGATATAAGGAGGCAGGGTAGGGTTCGAACGTCCCGCCAGCTTACTTACCCAAGCACCTACCGAAGGGTGAACAATCGTTCCTCTCGGTACATAGCTCTTATGCACGAGGTATTGCCCCTGCTCGTGTGCTCCGATCTTAGAGTGCATGGAGTTAATAACGGTAAAGCGATCCATCACCTTTGCCGTATGAGGGAGATATTGAGAAACCGAGTACCCGTCGATTGGGGTCTTGAGCCCTTCGATAGGTCCACTCACCTCCTTATTATTCAGCTTCAGATCAAAGGTGTCTAGGTGAGACATACCACCGCTCATATTCAGAAAGATAACGGACTTAGCAGGGTTCTTATTCTGGGACGCTGATTGAGCAAATGCTTCGGAGGCGATGGAGCTACCTAACATGGGTAGGAGGGAGACTCCTAGATAGTTTCTTGCATTCTCCAGCATGAACTGGCGACGCGTGAGTTCGTCTTGGCTGTTGTATCTCATAGTTAAGTTAGGCTGTTAGATGATAAATAGAAATTCTTGAGAGCTCAGTAAGGCCGAAATGATATTCTGATAGCCCTTCTGTCCTGAGGCTGAGATCTCCTGCTTGCACGTCTTGAGCTCTGCGGATGAAGGTTCACGACTTAGGATAGATAAGAAGATATACTCGATACGTTCCGAGGTAGAATTCAGACGTCTGAGGCTCTGGTTGATCGAAGACTGTCGATTATCGATGAGATGCTTCTGAACCGAACCATTATAGAGAGAGAGCGCTTGTGATACAGAACCCTCTTGCGAATATCCATCAATCACACGACGCTCCGACTGACCAAAGGTCGCCAAGAAGTGCCCTGCGGGGATTGGAGATGGTAGTTCCGAGGCACGGCGTAATGCTTTGGATGCCTTTTTCTTATTCGGTTTTGGTGACATCATCATCGCCATTTGTTGGGGCTGATTACTGGCTCCTGCTTTTTTGATGCGCCCCTCTGCCATATCGCGATAGAGATTCTTGACATACTGAGTGTAAGTCTTGCGATCCATAGAGAGAACATGGGTAACCACCTCGTCGATCGGACCTAAGTCATATCCTCGGTAGATATATCGTTGTTGCAGTTGACGCTGGGGCAGTGCCTCAGGCTCCGTCACCATCAGCGTCAGCAAAGAATCCCAAATCTGTTCTGCCTTCATGCGTCGAATGACGCGGCCACTGAGAGAATTCACCTCACCATTCACGACATCGCGAGTCGTCGCTTGGGATTGGAAGAAGTTCGTCGAGGCAAGAGTCTGCTGGAAGAGCTTTAGGTCATAATCGTACTCCTTCATTAATTCCGCGAGGTACTCCCAGAGAACAGGGAAGTTACTATCCTCTGGTTCTTCATAGACACCTAGAGTCTCGGTCAGAGAGAAACCAATGACACGTTCCCACATACGAGCAGAGATCGTATAAGCGAACTGCGGAGTATTATCCGATGTAAGCCAAGCACCAAAAGTATCCAGCCCACTAGGGCGCGACGCATCCCGATCTTTGATCAGTTGCTGGTGGGCCTTAACGATCTTTTGGCGAGCTGCCGGTCTTTCGGACTTAGGTAATGCCCTCACACTAGAAAAGTCCGGCACTGGTATCTCTGCTAGAGCCTTGCTGAACTTATGCTTCTCTCCAAATGGAGTTCTCGCTGCAACCTGTTCACCTGGTACCCCATCCTCATACTGCCAATCCTTTGGTAACTTGACCGTGCCTTGCCCCTTATTGTCTGGTGTACCGAAACGTGAAAAATAACTCAATGAGCGGTGTAGAAGGTCAACGCGCCCAAGCCCGTTAACATTATAATTCTCTGGATCTTCAGCAGCCAACTTTCGCATGTTCTCTCCGATGTTACGAGACATGGTGGTAGGACCATTCACGAGAGCTGAGAGTTCGTAGAAGTCCATTCGTTCCCATTCTTGGAAGGGATCATCGTGACATTGTGCACACTCTAACTTAACCCCTAAGAAGGCGAAACTTGTATTCGCTAAGTTATCATTCTGCATCCCGATATCCATTGCATAATACCCTGCAGCTCCACTATCGACCCACGCATTCCCTTTCGTTGACACCAGTGCTTTAGCAAATTCATTCCAGGGCATGTTTGACTGCACGGCCTCACGCACCCAATGGATCAACGCCTGCGCATTCATCTTTTTATCATTACGATCCTTTAAACGGAGAAGATCCATCGACCAATTAATCATATGGCTGTTATACCCCTCATGATTATACACGTAGTCGACCACCTCCATTCTACTCGATGGAGATGATAAGTCACGAAACTGCTCTAACTCTGCCACGGTAGGAATACGTCCGAGAGCTGAGAGGAAGGCTCGGCGTAAAAACACATGATCATCAGCCCGCTCTGGGACAGTCATCCCCTCCGCTAGAATACGCTTCTCGATGAGCCGGTCGATCTTAGCAGCATTGATCGCGTGCTCTGGTGGAGCGGCATGCGCTAGTCCCATACTAGCCACAACACAACCTAGGGAAAGTAGAGAAGATCTTAAATATGAGGACATCATGATATAGGTAATTATACAGTTCAGAAAGCAATTACATGATTATACCACCACTCCTTACTAAAAGTTTCACCACTAGACCAAAAAACAAAATATAACACAATTTACACTCACATATCAACAACACTAATCAATAACGAAAAATTATCACAAGTATCGCCTACCCTAAAAATGAAAAAAGCGTAGCCCCTAGGAGCTACGCTTGGAAAATTTGGTAATAATCAGGTCGCTTGCTTACGCAACGTCTCCCCCACCGATGAGGTCATCTAGACCGTCAACGAAGGAAGCATCGTCTGATGAATCATCTGACTCAAGGGTAGATGGAGCTGGAGCAGCCTCTCCCATAGAAGTGATGTTTGCATCGAGATCTTCATCGTCCTCGACCTTAGGCTTCACGATTGGAGCTGGCTCTTCTTCGGTGAACTCGACTTCGACATTCTTCATGTCCTTGAATCCAGAACCACCAGGAATGAGGTGACCCATGATCACGTTTTCCTTGAAGCCCATAAGGGTATCAACCTTACCGAGAGTTGCCGCTTCCGTAAGAACACGTGTCGTGTCTTGGAACGAAGCCGCTGAGATGAAGGACTCAGTCTCGAGAGATGCCTTGGTGATACCGAGAAGCATTGGCTCTCCTTCTGCAGGCTTACCACCTTGAGCTTCTAGCTCACGGTTAGTCTTACGGAAGGTCGCACGCTCGATCTGATCACCCCAGAGGAAATCAGAGTCACCTGGATCGGTGATCTTGATCTTACGAAGCATCTGACGGATGATGATCTCGATGTGCTTATCGTTAATCTCTACACCCTGTGCACGGTATACGCCTTGAACCTCATTGACAAGGTGCTCTTGGAGTTCGTGAACACCACAAGCCTCGAGGAGGTCTTCTGGAGCTACTGCACCTTCTGTGATTTGCTCACCACGCTTGATGTACTCATCTTCAGCAACGATGATGTGTTTGCCCATTGGTACGAGATGATCTTCAGAGTCTCCTGACTCTTGGTTTGTGACGATCACCTTCTTCTTACCACGAACAGTACCACCGAATGAAACGATACCGTCGATCTTAGCGATGACACAAGCGTCCTTAGGACGACGAGCCTCGAAGAGTTCAGCGATCTTCGGAAGACCACCAGTAATATCCTTCGTACGCTCAGCCTTACGAGGAGTACGTGCGATCTGTTGACCAGCACTGATCTTCTCCTTCTCCTTAACAGAGAGGCGAGCCCCTACTGGGATGGCGTAAGTAGCAAGAACTTCCTTAGACCTAGGATCGATGATCTTAATCTGTGGATGGAGGTCTTCCTTGTGCTCGATCACGGTGAAACCACCTTGACCTTCGTCAGATCCTTCCGCGTCTTGCGTGTAAGTAATACCATTGATCATGTCGTTGAACTCGATCACACCAGCCTTCTCAGATACGATTGGAGCAGCGTGAGCATCCCATGTAGCGAGCTCATCACCTTTGCTCACCATCGAACCGTCAGCGATCTTAATGACGGTACCAATTACGAGCTTATGGCTTTCGAGTTCCATACCACCTTGGTCACGAACTGCAACAGAACCATTCTTATTGAGAACAACATAGTTACCGTCCTTGTCCTCTACGCAACGAATGTCGAGGTAAACGAGCTTACCGTCATTCTTCACTTCGAGAAGTGGCTTAGTACTACCACCGAAGGCAACACCACCTGAGTGGAACGTACGCATTGTAAGCTGTGTACCTGGCTCACCAATCGACTGAGCAGCAATGATACCTACAGCTTCACCAGGCTTAGCCATCACACCCGTAGCAAGGTTCTGACCGTAACAACGTCCACAGATACCGTGATCAGACTCACAGGTAAGGGCAGAACGGATGATCATCTTATCTACACCGAGGTCTTCGACACCTGCTGACTTCTCTTCATCGAGGAGATCATTCACCTCACAGACGACTGTTCCGTCTGGACGGGTGATCTTCTCAGCAGCGACACGACCGTAAATACGGCTAGAGATAGAGCCCTCTTCTTCGCCAAGAGCGAATACGGTAAGACCATTCGTTGTACCACAGTCTTCTTCTGTCACGATCACATCCTGAGATACGTCCACGAGCTTACGCGTCATGTATCCGGAGTCAGCCGTCTTCAGAGCGGTATCAGCGAGTCCCTTACGAGCACCGTGAGTAGAAATGAAGTACTCAAGTACCGAGAGACCTTCACGGAAGTTAGAAGTAATTGGGCGTTCGATAATCTCACCTGACGGCTTAGCCATCAGACCACGCATACCGGAGAGCTGCTTAATCTGGTTCTTATTACCACGAGCACCTGAGTCAACCATCATGAAGAGAGGGTTAGCCTCACGCTTACCGAAGTTATGGATAAGTGTATCAAATACCTTATTCGAGAGAGAGTCCGTTGCACGAGTCCAGATGTCGATCACACGCTGGTAACGTTCACCATTCGTGATGATACCATTCTTGAACTGCTTCTCGACGAGTGCAACCTCATCATAAGACTTCTCAAGGATCTCAGGCTTATCTTCTGGGATAACCATGTCAACCATACCGATAGAAGCACCTGAATACATTGCTTCCTTGAAGCCGAGAGCCTTGAGCTTATCAAGAGACTCTACTGTACGCTTCTTACCAACGGTCTGGTATGTACGCCAGATGAGGTTACCCATCTGCTTCTTACCGATCGTCTTGTTAATAAATCCGATCTCATCAGGCCAGATCTCATTGAACATAACACGACCTGCAGACGTGAGGATGACGCGGTCATCACCGTTACCGAAGATCGTCTTCTTACCGTAATCAGGGTTACGAAGAAGTACCCAGTCTTGGTAAACAAGCTTCTCTGACTGTAGTGCGTACTCTACGTCAACAGCATCGTCAAAGAGTGGAAGACCTACAAGTGATTCAGGCTTAGTCGTCTCACGGATGTACGAGAGATAGTAAGACCCAAGAATAATATCCTGTGATGGAGTCGTGATCGGCTTACCACTCGCTGGAGAGAAGATGTTGTTCGGCGCGAGCATGAGTTGGCGCGCTTCCATCTGTGCTTCTACAGAGAGAGGCACGTGTACCGCCATCTGGTCACCATCGAAGTCAGCGTTATATGCTGAACAAGTAAGCGGGTGCAGACGAATCGCAGATCCCTCAATAAGTACAGGCTCGAACGCCTGGATCGAGAGACGGTGAAGCGTCGGAGCACGGTTAAGCATGACAGGGTGTCCCTTCGTTACTTCCTCAAGGATGTCCCAAACTTCTGTCGTCTTACGGTCGATCATCTTCTTAGCCGAACGAACGGTGTGGCAGTAGCCAAGTTCCTTAAGGCGACGAATGATGAATGGTTCGAAAAGAGTAAG
>WTJZ01000239.1:0-9602 GCA_011524615.1 Akkermansiaceae bacterium
GATAAAGATCGCCCCATGATCACGACACCATACATCATCATTCGCATGATCAAAGAGAGCAATGTGATCCATGTTCGCCCCCTGGAGAGCCTGGAGAATCGCCCCATGTAGTTCCGCAGGAGCATTGAGGCGTACCTGCTGATATTCTGCTATAGTTGTACAGATCTCGGCCCACTTGGACTGGAGGACATCCTCACCGAGATCACGCCAATGTTGGGCAGGAGTGGGCCAACTCAGCCATATCGCCTCCTGTCTCTCCCACTCTGCTGGTACTCTACGCATCATAGTTCACTCATTCCATAGCTCGCCATCAGCTGACGAACGCTTGTCTTAAAATTGGTCGACTGGAATCTTTCCGTTAGTCGCGCAGATTTGGAACTTATCTGGATCCGTTGGGTGAGGCTTGAGATCGACCATCCCACCACCAGCCTCGACCAATAGCTGTCCTGCCGCAATATCCCAGAGCGAGATACGCCCCTCTACATAAGCATCATATCGGCCAGTCGCCACATACGCCATCGCGAGTGCAGCAGAACCAGTGATACGCATCTTACGAACCTCACGACAGATACGAGAGAAGCGATCGATCCCGGTCTCCATCGCCTGAGACGTACTGCCATGCCCGACGAAAACGACACTCTCTGCTAGCTCCGAACGAGGACTACAAGAAATCTCACGCCCATTGAGAGTAGCCTTTTGACCCTGCTCAACCACCCACATTTCATCCAACATAGGATCGTATATCACTCCTAGGGTCAGCTCTCCATCTTTACGCAAAGCAATCGAGACACAAAAGTGTGGAATCCCGTAGAAGTAGTTCACCGTACCATCGATCGGATCAACGATCCATTGATTAGGGCTATCAATCGCACCAGTGATTCCTTCCTCCCCGTAGAAGGCATAGCTCGGAAACGCTTCCGCGAGGAAGGCCTCGATCTTATCCTGAGTCTTCACATCCAGCTCTAGCTTGATGTCATGCTTCAGTGATTCATCTACCTTCTTCTCCTCATAGAAGTGTTCCTTGAGGAAAGCCCCTGCCATCTTGGCAGCCTCTACAGCAGCTGTACGTTCGGTCATGTTAGTGAGAAAAACGGAGATTCACCTCAGTGTAAAGACTCAAGATAAGGAAGTACTCCAGAGGGGCTTGCAAATTCATTGCCGACATCATCACCATGGCAAGTGATGACACGCCGCCCTTAATAATGTGCGACTATTACGCTTTTTTCGCAGCCTTAGCCTCATCGATGAGAGACCAAAAGTGCTTCGACTTTGCGAGATCTTCATCCTCATTAGTCATCGGCAACTCCGCACGGTAGAGGAAGTCTGAGAGCGTATTCTTATGTAAGACACGATGCACGATCACCTGCTCATCTTCTATCTCGAAGTAAACACGCTCATCATTACAACGAAAGCGGTAGAGCGTCTTACCATCACGATGAATCTTACCAAACCGCTCATCCGCCCCCTCAGCTAACACCTCTTGATTGACCTGGAACTGATCTAGAATATCAAGCTGTGCGAGTGTATCTAGTTGAGATAACTCCGCAGCACTAATGGCATTAAAGACGATTTGGAACATGACTCACTAATACTGGATCTTCACTCGCATAGCACGCCTCTTTTTTCTAATTTTTCCTCCTGTTCTAGCTTGGGAAAGGTTGTGACCACAGATGCACACGGATTCACACAGATAGGTCTTATAAAACGATCCGCTTCCATTCCAGCTTGGCGTTTTTGAAATTCAAGATGAGTCCTAATTGAAGTCGAGTTATCTTGAGGTAATTGATCATTTGAGCATTCTCGTAATTACTGATTTGTTGGATGACTTTTGTATCAATAATAATCGAATCAAATACAATGAGGTCAGGTATATATTCTCCTACCTTTACTCCTTTATAAACTACTGGAAAGCGAGGTTGCTGGAGGTAAGGAATTCCTTGCTTACTCAACTCCACCACTAGAGCATTTTCGTAAGGTTTTTCTAATAACCCATGGCCAAGCGTATTAAGAACCTCAAAAGCACACCCAATAATCCGATGAGTCTCCTCCTTGTACAAAAAGCTGTCATTATCCGCGTTCATCTCAGCGTAAGAATAATGAAAGAAATCTAACTACAGACAATCACAAATAACAACAATTTTGACCAAAAAATGACAAATAGTAAACATCTACGTATATATATCCATCCATAGTTCAATAAAGCAAAAAACCACTACACGCTCTCATTCCCTAGCATGAGCGCCTCCTGTTCTCGCTTGAGAAAGGTTGTGACCACAGATGCACACGAATTCACACAGATAGATCTTATATCACCATCCGTTTCCATTCTAATTTAGAGAGGCTTCTGTCTTGAAGAGTGAATACTTAAATCCAGTTTCTCCCCATAACACATAAGATCTATCCGCATCAGACGACCAATAGAGCATCCCTGCTAATATCTGTGTCTATCAGTGTCCATCTGTGGTTCAATAAAGACAATCCTCTACACACTCTGATTCCCCTGCATGAGAGCCTCGATCTCATCAGGGTCGAGCGGCACACTCGCAGATAAGTTCACATTCCCCTCTGCACGTACCCAGTAGTTATCCTCTAGGCGTATCCCTATTGCTTCCTCCTGAATGTAGATTCCAGGCTCAATGGTGAAGACCATCCCCTCCTCGACCACACAGTTAGGCGACATGACATCATGGACATCAATGCCTAGGTGGTGTGAGGTGCCGTGCATAAAGTAACGTCGGACCGCTTGGAGCCATTGCTCGCTGTCTAATTCCTCCTGTGAGATCAAGTCTAGCTGGACGAGCTCACGCCCCATCTCCTTCTGCACCTGTGTCTGGTACTGGCCTAACGAGATTCCTGGTCGTAGCACCGAGTCCGCATATTGCATAACGCGCAACACAGCCTCATAGACTGCTCGTTGACGCGGTGTGAACTTACCATTCACGGGAATCGTGCGCGTCATATCAGAGTTCCAGCCATTCCACTCAGACGCTACGTCCATTAATAACAAGTCGCCATCCTGGCAGACCTGGTCATTCGCGACATAGTGGAGGACACACGCATTAGCTCCACTCGCCACAATCGGGTCATAGGCGAATCCTCGCGCCCCGCGACGGATAAACTCATGTGTATACTCCGCCTGGATCTCCCACTCTCCTACTCCTGGCTGAACGTAACCTAGCACACGGCGAAACCCGGCCTCCGTTACTGCCCAAGCCTTAGACATCTGCTCGACTTCTGCCGCACTCTTGATCATACGGAGCTCCGTTAAGATCGGTGAGAGCCTCATATAATGATGAAGTGGGAACCACTCCTTAGCCTGCTTGATGAAGAGATCGTTGCCTGTTGGCAGATCACCCTGATAACGCGCATGCTCATTCGTCTCCAGCGCAATACACTCCGCCTCAACCGCTAGCATACGGAATACGCCATCAAATTCAGACGCAAACTTCACCGTCTGGACTCCAGACTGCTCACGCGCCTCCTCGACTGAGAGCTTTCGACCCTCCCAGATTACGGTATGGGGATCACTCTCACGGACGAAGAGGATCTCTCTGAACTGAGGATTCTGTGCCGAAGGAAAGACAATGATAGCGGTCTCCTCTTGCGAGATACCTGTGAGGTAATACAAGTTCGAGTTCTGCTCGAACGGGTGAAAGGCATCCGCATTTGTTGGACTCGCCAAATTCGACTTAATCACAGCCATCGCCCCGTCCGGCAGGAACTCCGCCAAACGCTCGCGATTTTCAATAAACAATTCTGACCCTACTGGTAACCGTCTCATACCCTCACCATGACGAGATCATCGCTCCCTGTCTACCCAGATCTTAATCCAGGTTAAGAGACGTCGCGTCGCTGAGAACCTCAGAGCATTTTTACCACAGATATACACTAATTAACACGGATATTAATTATAATTTGGCACTTTATAGTTTTTCTAGCTATATATGCCTCAATTATTCTTAGGGAGACGCTTTGAGGCATGAGTCTACCTTTTGTCCCTACAAAATCTGTGCTCATTCGTGTCCATCTGTGGTTCACTAACAAACAACACAAGAGCGCCAGCATCTCTGCTGGCGCTCTCGGAGTCTCAACCTCTCATGAGGTCGTGTTTGGGTACGCTTATGCGTCCTTATTAAGGAGTGCTTCTTTGACCTTCTCCTCTAGTTCGCTGTAGAGTTTCTCATCATTTTTGAGAGCATCCTTCGCGGCGTCACGGCCCTGAGCGAGTTGCTCACCATTGTAGCTGAACCAGCTACCACGCTTGAGAATCATGCCATACTCGATGGCGAGATCGAGGAGCGAGCCCGCAGAAGAGATTCCCTCATTGAACATGATATCAAACTCTGCTTCTGCAAACGGAGGTGCCACCTTGTTCTTCACGACCTTAATCTTGGTACGGTTACCGAGTACGGAACCATCAGATCCCTTGATCGTGCTAGTACGACGGATATCGATACGAACCGATGCAAAGAACTTAAGAGCACGACCACCAGGAGTCGTCTCTGGATTACCGAACATGACACCGATCTTCTCACGGATTTGGTTAGTAAAGATACACACGGTACGAGCCTTGGAGATCAGACCGGTGAGCTTACGCATCGCTGCACTCATGAGACGTGCTTGCACACCGACTACCGAGTCACCGATCTCACCTGAGAGTTCCTGCTTCGTGACAAGGGCTGCTACGGAGTCGAGGACGATGATATCGATAGCATTTGATCGTACGAGAGTTTCACAGATCTGGAGCGCTTCTTCCCCTGAGTTTGGTTGTGAGACGAGGAGGTCATCAAGATTGACGCCCAACTTCTTAGCATATTGTGGGTCGAGAGCATGCTCCACATCGATGAAAGCAGCGAGCCCACCCTTAGCCTGCGCCTGAGCAATCGCTGTAAGCGTCAGAGTCGTCTTACCGGATGACTCTGGTCCGTAGACCTCTACGATACGTCCACGTGGGAATCCACCTACACCGAGCGCACGGTCGATCAGGAGATTACCCGTAGGGATCACATCGACATCGACACGGTGCTCATCTCCCATACGGAGAATGGCCGTTTCACCAAAGTCTTTCTTAATCTGTGAGATCGCGAGGTCGAGGTTACGCTTACGCGCATCAGAAGTCTTCTTGTCCATAGTTGTGGTTTCTTTCTTCGCCGCCTTTTTAGCTGCTTTCTTAGCAGGTACTTTCTCGGGCGTCGGTTCGGGCGTTTCTTTAGGAATAACAGCTACTGAGGTCATCGCAATCAATTTAGTTGCACTAAGTAGGTACTAAAATGAACACCTTGTAAAGTTAAATATTTATATGAACACTAAAAATGCGAACACTACTCTATACCGAATAGTAAAAACGAGAGGGCTTAGGAAGCCCTTCTCATGTAACTCTTAAGTTCAGCAAGGGAGGTCGCCTTGAGTAGGATAGACGCTATTGCATAGACAACGAGCCCTCCTGTGATGATCACGCCCAGAGCGCAGACGCGTTGAATCACCGCCCCTGAGATCCAGTCGGCACAAAAGTGCGAAGCGGGTAACAGAATCAATGCCATCGCGACCGACGCCCCCACAACCCGTGCTAACTTAGCCAACAAGGCTGGCGACACATGGAAGAACCCTCTGAGCCCTAGGAAGAGTAAGATCACATTCACCCAACCCGCAACACTCGTCGCAATACCAAGGCCAACATGCTTCATGCTAGGGAAGAGGAGGAAGCTCAGCACGATGTTCACTACCACCATCACGATACCATATTGCATCGGGCGCTTCGTATCCTTCTGGGCAAAGAAGCCCGCCTGCAGAACCCGAATCAGCACATACGCAGGTAGCCCGAGCGCAAAGGCACAGAGCACCTTGGCAGTCTCGACCACACTCTCATCACTATAGTTCCCATAGCCGAGCGTCGCCTTGATCAGGTCGTAGGGTATTACCCCGAGAGCGATCGCCGCTGGGATGGTGAGCAGGAGGGCGATCTTGATCCCATTCCCGAGACTTTCACGCGCTGCATCCCAGTCCTGCGCCCCGACTTGGCGGCTAATGGTTGGGAGCAGAGAGACGCCTAATGCGATCCCAATCATCCCCAGGGGGAATTGGTTCAGACGATCCGCATAGTAGAGATAACTGATTGCATTCTCATGCGTCGAAGCGATCTGAGTGCCGATGAGTAGGTTAATCTGCTGTACACTCGCGGCCGCCACCCCTGGAACCATTAGGCTGAAGAGTTGCCTCATCTTAGGAGTGAGACGCGGCATGGTGAGTCTGATCTGGATTCCCTGCCGCTTCACGCCATAGAAGAGCACGCCCATCTGAGCCCAGCCAGCCACAAAGATACACCATGATAGCACCATCGTCATCTGTCGCTGTTGCTCGATATCATTAAACCAAATCCACACAAATCCTAGTAGAAGAAGGACATTTAATAAGACAGGGGCAAAAGCCGCGATCGCAAACTTCTTCCACGTATTGAGCACCCCACTCAACTGCGCTCCTAGCGCCATGCAGAGGAGATAACAGAACATGATACGCCCCATCTCCACAGTGTGCTCGAACTTCTCTCCACCTGTCGGGTTGACGATCTGGCTGCCGATCCACTTCCACGTACGCCCATTCTGGAGCCCCTCTAGGCCCCACGAAGTCATCTCACCAAACCCGTCCAAAAACCCCGGCACAAAGAAGGCCATAAACCACTTCATCCCACCAATGATGACGAGGCTACTCACGCCTAGAATCGCCACTAGCCAAGAGAATGCCAAGGAAGCAAACTGATCAGCCTCGTACTTCTCCTCCTGTTCTACGGTCTGACCATATATCGGGACAAAGGCAGAATTAAACGCCCCCTCCCCAAAGATACGACGCCCCATATTAGGAAAACGAAAGGCGGAGAAAAACGCATCACTCGCTGCACACGGCCCAATGATAATCCCTGTAATCTGATCTCGGACTAATCCCAGAACGCGGCTGATCAGGGTAAACCCCGATATCGTCATCATACTCCGTAACATATCGCAAAAAGTGGTTGCTCCCAGTTCTCCAGAATTCGGAAAAATGTAAAGAGAAATGCTCCTCCTCGCCCCGCAAGAGAAGGAATCTAGGCCGCTCTGCATCAGAATGAACTCCCCCTAGAGACCCCAAAAAGGCTTGGCTAGTCGATTACACAGAAGACGGTGCACCTTTTGGTTGCATCTTAATACGTGATTTGTCATGACAGCGGTGATGGCCAATCAAAAGATCAAAATCGGACTCGTAGGATTCGGAACTGTTGGAGTAGGTGTATGTAAGATACTCCAAGAACAAGCGACTCTCCTCGCTAACCGTTCGGGCGCTGAGTTCGAGGTGGTTAAGGTGGCAATGCGTGACACGACCAAGAAGCGTGACATCGAGCTCCCTGCTGGTGCCGCCACCACGGATTGGCAAGAGGTCGTCAATCATCCAGAGGTCGAGCTCGTCATCGAGCTCATGGGTGGCACAGGCATCGCGTTCGACGTCGTCTCCGCTGCTCTCAAGGCTGGCAAACCTGTCATCACAGGAAATAAGGCCCTCCTCGCCGAACGAGGAGAAGAAGTCTTCGCGCTCTCCGCCGAGAATAATACCCCAATCTATTTCGAAGCTTCCGTCGCAGGGGGCATCCCGATCATCAAGACCATTCGTGAGGCCTTCGTCGGGAATAATGTCGCAAACCTCGCCGGCATCATCAACGGAACCTGTAACTACATCCTAGAGCGTATGACCGAGGCGGGACTCAGCTACGACGTCGCGCTCAAAGAAGCAATGGATCTAGGTTATGCCGAAGCGGACCCGACCCTAGACATCAACGGCTGGGACGCTGGGCACAAGGCGATTCTCCTCGGAGCAATGTCCTACGGATTCCTCCCAGCTCCACAGGACACGTACGTCACAGGCATCGAGAATGTCAAACTCGAGGACATCACCCTCGCAGATAAGCTCGGATACGCCATCAAGCTCATCTCCGTCGTCAAGCCAGCCTCCGAGCAAACCGTAGAGATCCGTACCCAGGCCTCCTTCGTACCTAAGTCACACCTCCTCGCCAAGGTCGATGGCGTCTTCAATGCGGTCGCGCTCAGTGGTGACGCCGTCGGTGACTCGTTCATCTACGGACGTGGAGCAGGTGAAGGCCCGACCGCTACGGCAGTCGTCGCAGACCTCATCGATGCGGTGAAGAACCTCGGCACGGCTAATAAAGGGTTCCTCCCATACGATACGAGCTACTCCGTCGCTCCGATCGACGACACAGAGACCGCTTACTTCATCAGTATCGATGTCCAGGACGAGCCAGGTGTGATGGCTAAGATCACCTCCCTCTTCAGCGATCGTGGCATCAGCTTCTCAGGTACGCACTCACATCTAGACCCTAATGCTCCAGATGCTGCCATGAATCACGTAAGCTTCATCACCCATGTGGCTAAGTACGGAGTCCTCAAGGCCGCTCTCGCTGACCTCGCAGATCTCGACTGTGTGACCTCAGAGCCAACACTCTACCGTGTAGAGTCCTTCTAGGACCTCTCTCTTCTGGTCTCACCTCCGTCAGTCTCCTCTGCGGAGGTACAAAAAAAATCCCCACGGGTTCGACCCATGGGGATTTTTTTTAGCTCGGTGTATTATTGCTCGAGATCGTCCATGCTCAGATTGAGGAATGGCACGGCACTCCCTCCGGTGAACTTAGGTAGCTTCCCATCCCATTGCTCGATCGTACGGAGCTGGATGAGCTCTGGGTTATTACGGAGAGCCTCCGCCTCACGCTTGATCGCATCAGCACGGGCGATCGATTCCTCCCTGATGGCATATGCCTTAGCGTCAGCCTCGAGGCGCTTCTTCTCATTCGCGGCTTCAGCTTGGATGATGCTACGCTCCTTCTCTTGCTTCGCACGGAGTGCTTCCTGCTCAGCCTTCACCTTTGCCTCGATCGCGGCATCGAACTCACGAGAGAAGCGGAAGTCAGTAATCGCAATGTTGTGAATCTCTACACACCCACTGAGTTCCTTCTGTGAGAGTGACTTATTGATGAACTCCTTCATCTGCTGCTCTACCTTATCCTTCACGAGTGAGCGCTGAGTCACGAGCTCTTCTGCCGTGAATCCCGCGGTCACTGACTTCAGACACTCCTGAATCGCAGGATCAATGATCGTCTTCGCAAACACCTCACGAGGACCGATCTTTTGGTAAATCTGAGGCACCATTCCACCAACGAGAGAATACTGCACATCGATCTTTGCAGAGACCGTCTGCAGATCCTTAGAGGCTGCCGTTGCCTCTGCACTCTCCTTACGCTGACGAATGTCAATCTGTGTCACCTGATCCATCCCTGGGACACAAAAGTGGAGCCCCTCTGGTAAAGGAGTCTGGTTCACCTTACCTAGCGTCGCCTTCACCCCAGTCATCCCAGGCTCAACGATGATAAACGCTCCCCTCAGCATGAAGAGAATCAGAATCCCCCCAAAGATGAGTGGAACAAACTTAATAATATTAGGAACCTGTGTCGGCACATCAACGGGGGTACGATTTTGCATAGTCAATAAATGTGATTTAGAAGCAAGCTACGCATTCCGCACCAAATGGCAAGAGAACACAGCCCATTTCTTACTCCGATCCACGAAAAA
>WTJZ01000239.1:9702-11065 GCA_011524615.1 Akkermansiaceae bacterium
TCGCAACGAGCATTTCACCAGCAGACTTAGGAGCGCATAAGTGGGTACTCAGTGGCACGCCCTCAGAGAATGAAGTCGTCATCTTTCGATTCACGAGAGTTCGAGACCAACATGGCACCACTTTTTCCGACGTTTACGACCGAGTGTACTATTCTCCAGACGAGCAACAGACCGCGACCGCCTTTTTCTTCGACCCACACTTCTTTGATACCACTAGAACTACTGAACCATGCTGGTATTACCAAGCCTTTGGGTCAACGGGCTGGATAACAGGCAAGTACTCAGGCGACTGCAGTCGCGAGAATCATGCAGAGATCAGGTTCGAAAGTACAGATGGCACCAAAACCACCATGACATTCGAGACTCTTATCAAACCGTATAACGAGGCCGCTCTCTGGTATGACAAATTGCCTGACATTAAGGATAATAGCGATTGGTGTTGGGCAGGCTTCCCTGTAAAAGAGACTTCTAAGTAAAGACTACAACGAAGCAAGAACTCCATGAGAGAATATCAATGAACAAATCCAAAACGCTTGAACAGCAGACACCTATACGATCCTTCTCATCGAACACCGAAAAACAGCCGCCCCTTAAAAGACTTTGGCTCATTTCGATATGCGGATTGATTGTACTACTTTATGCATGCGCGGGTGCGATCGACCGATACTGGGCTGGAGTTGCATTTTCAAAGTCCGTTTGGCCTATATTGATTCTCCCAGTCGTGCTAGTCGCACTTCTCTGCCTCTTTCTAGGTGGCATATGGCTCCTGCATTCTGTACTAACGCGTACGACCAAGCCTGTCTGGCTCTTGTCACTGATATCACCGGCTCTATTCATCGGTCTTCCTTTTATTCCAAAGCCTAGCTTCGTAGAGGGCATGAATTACCGGCTCCAACGCGATTTCAGCGCAGATACATTTCTCGACTTTGCAGCCATGGCACGCATTCAAAAAATAGACAGTCTGGAGTATCTATTGGACGAAAAGGAAGAGCAAATAAATGCACTCAAGGAGTCATACCCAACCATTATGTCTCTCTCTAAATATGAGCCCCGCTTTACGATTACTAAGTCACACGTCGACATCTTTTACGGCGGATCCCTTGCCAAGCATTGGGGAGTAAGAATCATCGACAAGGAGAGCTCCAATGACCCTCCATTTACTGACGCAGAGAGCGCTTCCGCATTGGAGGCATTTCCAGGTATCTGGGTCTACCACCTGCCCTACTAAGGAACTCTGCTCAGAGAGCGAGCCAGTACTACAGCTGACAGACTTACTGATGACTCTTTCTTTATAAATTAACAACGACATTGCTCCAGATGTCACAAATCTCGGATCTCGAGCATATGCAATAAGTGATTACAC
>WTJZ01000025.1 GCA_011524615.1 Akkermansiaceae bacterium
CTGGCGGGCATACGATGATTATCAAGGCGGATGGTCTATCGGAATATTCCATGGTTGCTAAGACTATCGATGATGCTGCTGGGGAGGCTTTTGACAAGGTGGCAAGGATGTTAGGCTTACCTTATCCAGGAGGGCCTGAGATCGAAAAGATGGCACTCAATGGTGATCCTAAGGCTTTTGATTTCCCTCGTTCACTCCCGGGTAAAATGGCGTTCTCATTCTCTGGGCTTAAGACGGCCGTACTGTACACTCTGCAGAAAGCAGGTTATAGTGCTGAGAAGCGTCCAGAGGGGCAGGTATTAGCGGACTTGTGTGCTTCATTTCAGGCTGCAGTGGTAGATAGTCTTGTGAAAAAGACGTTAAAAGCGGTGCAGTCGTCAGGCTTAGAATTAGTCACCATTTCGGGTGGGGTAAGTTGTAATCAAGCTGTGAAGGCGGGATTGGAGAAGGCGTTAGTAAAAAAGGGAGTCGAATTCTTACCTTGTGAACCGCGCTATTCTACCGATAATGCAGCGATGATTGGCTACGCTGCATGGTTTTATCATAGAGAAGGGTTGCACTCTGCGTTAAATACCAATATCAATCCTAATTTGGCGCTTGCCTAATCGTCAGAACGGCTTAGGTAGTGTCACCAATACGAACTCGCAGGAGTTCTTCTATTATTCGCATGAAATATAAATCTCTCATTTTTGACTTTGATGGTACGATCGCTGATACCCTTAGCGAGGCGGCAGAAATTTACAATATCATAGCTGAGGAGAATGGGTACAAAAGTATCACTGCGGATGATATTCCTAAGCTACGCCACTATGATATCAAGAAGCTCACTAAGGAGCTCGGGATCTCCAAGTTGTGGCTTCCATTCGTGTTAGCTAAGGGGCGTAAGATTCTTAAGCAGCGTATTGATCAACTCGAACCAATAGACGGGATGATCGATACCCTCAAGCAGTTACGTTCAGAGTCTCACCACTTCGGAATATTGACTTCTAACTCTGTGGAGAATGTGGAGTATTTCCTCGATAGATATGGGATTCGAGACCTTTTTACCTTTATCAGTTCCACGACTAAACTCAGCGGAAAGGCGAAGCATATCAACTCGATAGCGCGTACCTTCTCCATGAACAAAAGCGACATGCTTTACATTGGGGATGAGATTCGTGATGTAAAGGCGTCTCTCAAGGCTGGGATCTCTGTTGCAGCGGTGACCTGGGGCTTTAATTCCAAGGAGTCATTAGAAGTGGAAAACCCGACGTTCATTGTGGATAGCCCTGATGGTCTTACTGGGGTAGTTGCTGAGAAATAAAACTTTTTTTAAAATAAACAAATCATGAGTACACCTGACTTTTCTAGTCCAGATAAGCGACCTTATTCATCTAAGGTTGTAGATGGCGCAGATCGCGCACCGAGTCGTGCAATGTTATACGCGGTAGGTTTCGAGGAAGAGGACTTTAAGAAGCCTCAGATCGGAGTCGCGTCAACATGGGCACAAGTAACACCATGTAACATGCACATCGACAAGCTGGCGATCGAGTCGGCTAAGGGCGTTGATGCCGCTGGTGGTAAGTCCATGATCTTCAATACGATCACCATTTCTGACGGGATCTCGATGGGAACTGAGGGGATGAAGTATTCTCTCGTCTCTCGTGAAGTCATCGCAGACTCTATCGAAACGGTCGTAGGGTGCGAAGGTATGGATGGATATGTAGCGATTGGTGGATGTGATAAGAACATGCCTGGCTGTTTGATCTCCATGGCGCGCATGAACCGCCCGTCGGTCTTCGTCTACGGTGGAACGATCCTTACAGGTTGTGCGAAGGTTAAGGGTGAGGACAAGACTCTTGATATCGTATCTGTATTTGAGGCGGTCGGGTCTCACGCGGCAGGCGAGTTCGACGATGGAGAGCTCCAGACTGTTGAGTCGTGTGCTATCCCTGGTCCTGGTTCATGTGGCGGGATGTACACTGCTAACACGATGGCATCAGCGATCGAGGCTCTCGGAATGTCTCTTCCTAACAGCTCGGCACAAGCGGCGACAGGTGACGATAAGTTGATCGACTGTTTTGACGCAGGGGCGGCAGTTCTTAACCTCATCGACAAGGGGATCAAGCCTCGTGACATTATGACGCGTAAGGCCTTTGAGAATGCGATCACTGTTGTTATTGCTCTCGGTGGATCGACTAATGCTGTCCTTCACCTTCTCGCGATTGCTCACGCCGCTGGAGTAGAGCTCAGCATTGATGACTTCACAGAGATTGGTAAGCGCGTCCCTGTCTTAGCTGACCTTAAACCGTCAGGTAAGTACTCGATGGCAGCTCTAGTGAAGATCGGTGGTACCGTTCCACTTCTCAAGATGCTCCTGGCGGAAGGGCTCCTTCATGGTGATGTCCTTACAGTGACGGGCAAGACGATGGCAGAAAACCTTGCGAATTCTCCAATCGAGTATCCAGAGGGGCAACAAATCATTAAGCCGTTTGATAATCCTAAGAAGAAGGATTCGCACTTACGTATTCTCTACGGAAATGTGGCAGAAGAAGGATCAGTCGCGAAGATTTCGGGTAATGAAGGAGAAAAGTTTGTTGGTACAGCGAAGGTCTTCAACTCGGAAGAAGAAGGCATGAAGGCGATTCTAGATGGTAAGATCGTAGCAGGAGACGTTATTGTTGTCCGTTACGAGGGGCCAAAAGGTGGTCCTGGAATGAGAGAGATGCTTGGACCAACTGCTGCAGTGATGGGGGCTGGCCTCGGTGATAGTGTCGCACTGATCACGGATGGTCGATTCTCTGGTGGATCTCATGGATTCGTAGTAGGGCATATTACGCCAGAAGCTTATGTTGGTGGTGTAATCGGCCTCCTAGAAGACGGAGATAAGCTCACCATCGATGCTGTTAACAACACTATTGATGTTGACTTGACTGCTGAAGAACTCGAAGCACGTCGTGCGAACTGGGTGAAGCCTGCACCAAGATACCAATATGGTGTTCTGGCTAAGTATGCTGCGCTCACTACTTCTGCTTCTCAAGGAGCGGTGACAGATCTAGACCTGTCTCTCTAATAGCTAACCGCTTGTAATATTATAAACCCTTAGTCTTAGAGGCTAAGGGTTTTTTGCGCTTTGCGACCATGAAAGTTAAGAGTCGTCTTGTAGTTGGGAAGATGAAATTTTTAAGAGAGGCCCAGTTTTAAATCCTTCTTGAATACATTTTGACTTATTTTCGTCTTTAGTGTAGTTGAATATTTGTACTTTTAGGTGTTGTGACGCTTTTTGCTAGACGCTTGATTGATAGGATGCACAATGTAAATACATTGTAATACATTACACGCTATGGATTATCACACTACTACTATTCGGACGAGGGGCTTCGCACTGATTGCGACCTTGAGCTTAATTGTCTTACTAGCCTTCGTAGGTATTGCTCTGTTGACAATGAGT
>WTJZ01000249.1 GCA_011524615.1 Akkermansiaceae bacterium
GACTCTACAACGCAACTACGAACCCGTCAGGATTAATGATGGATAATCTGCACTTCAATGGAACAGGGTTGGGCTTAATTGGTGACCGTTTTGTAACGAGCTATACCAGCAGCGTACCCGAGCCTACTACGTTATTCAGTTGTGGTTTAGCTAGTATGGTTCTTGTTATGCGACGCCGTAGAAGACAATCAAGAGCTAGTATAGGAGGCTAGCTCTGTTGTTCATTCTTTTTTGTAGCAAGCGTAGGCTTAGAGGTGTGCCTCTTGCCTACGCTTTTCTAGTGTTCCCTCGGTGATGCCTAGTCGGTCGAGGGCGGTGAGGTTCGGGAGGAGTTGCTCTGCCGACTGTGCTCCGTTGAGGAGGGCTTGGTAATTCTTGATGAGGGCCGTGGTCTCGGCAGCAGATTCGTCTAGGAGTTCGAGTCTGAACTTAGAGAGTCCATGGTGGCGGAGGATCGTGAAGTGTCGTGCTCCGGTCTGGGCTCGGCCATTGAAGAGCGTGTTACGGCATCCGACGTCTGCCATGAGGGTGTGGAGTTGGCCGACTCGGTCACGGAGTTGCACCTTATGCTTTTCACATGGACGACCACAGTCGAGGTAGCTAGTGCCCTCACTCATAAAGGTACAGAAGACACAGTGCTCCATATGGAACATGGGCATGTGGTGATGGAGAGAGATCTCTAGTTGACTCGGATCGTACCCCTTTAGCAGGTCGAGTACCTGTGCGAGGTTGAGATCGTAGGAGATGGTGAGCGAGTTGAGCTGTCCCTCACGCTGTAGGATATCGGCGGTGAGAGGGTTCGCTACATTCAGAGAGAAGTCTCCGTAACGCTGGAGAGTGGTCTCAGAGAAGTAGTCGAGCGCGCCGAGGTTCCTGATCAGGACGCCATCGGGCTGGGTGTTTTCGATATGCTTGAAGTAGCCGTGTTCGCCTGACTTCTGGATCCGAGGGGTGGCGAGCATGATTTGCGCGTCAGAGGGATGATCTCGGACAGTGGCCACCGCCTTCTTGTATCCACTGATGTCTTCGAAGTCAGCGTAGAGGTGAGTGACCCCTGCATCGAGAGCGGCCTCGATCTGGTGTTGGTGGCGACAGAGGACGCGGAGTTCTGCTGTCGTGCTCTCTACCGCGGGAGTAGGGCGCTGTAGGAACTCCTGCCAGTTTCTGGTGATGAGGGGCTGTTTCTCTGCTTCCTTCGCTTGGTCGAGGGCTTCGACGAGGGCGCGGCGGGTACGGTTGAGCGCACTGATGGCGAGCGAGAGACCGTCTGGGAGTTGGTTCTCGAGACGGCCGAGTTGGTAGTTCGTTCCACCAAGCTTGCCGAGTTGGTTGACGAGAGTCTCAGTGGTGAGTGGGCGGTTACGAGCGGGCTCTAGGTGCTCCTGTGAGCTGACGGTGATGCCTGAGGCTGTGAGGGTGAGAGGTGAGCCCTCTGCTCCCTGGACCGTGATGGCCAGCGGGAGTCCCTTTTCCTCTGGACGGGCAGATCTCCACTCACTGGTGATCGCCTTCTCTAGGGCTGGGTCGGCGGTCTTATAGACGGACTGGCCTTCTTGAATACGTGACCATTGGAGGCGGCTGTATTTATCAAAGATGAGGTCATTAGCCTGGACGCGGAAGGCGGTGGCACCTTGCTCCTTATTACGGTCATTCGCCTCGTGGGCTTCATCGATGACGAACCCATCACCTGATTTGATCGGGACTTCTGTACGGTCGGTGAGTTCGATCTTATTTTTCTCGGGCCAGACTTGGTCGATGACGCCGACCTTAGGTCCGCGCTTTTTCCCCCACTTACCATGGGTGAGGCCTGGGTGGTTCGTGCCCTCTAACCAGCCGTTCGTTTGGCCGCGGGAGAAGGTCATTTCCAGACGGTAGCGCTCGTCAGCAGTCGCTGGAGTTGGGTTCTCAGCGATGGCGTCATCGATGGCGCGGCGATACACCTTGGTTACTGCCGCGACGTATTCAGGCGACTTGAGTCGTCCCTCGATCTTGTACGAGACGACCCCCATCTTGACGAGGTCAGGGACAAGATCGACAGCAGCGAGGTCCTGTGGGCTGAGGAGATATTTGACCTCATTCATGGGTTGTTCTACCCCATCGACGATGAGGTCATAGGGCATACGGCACGCCTGTGCACACTCTCCGCGGTTCGCTGATCTCTGCCCGAGTGACTCAGAGGTGAGGCATTGGCCCGAGTAGGCGACGCAGAGAGCCCCGTGGACAAAGACCTCGATCGGGACGACTTCCTTAGGTTTTACCTTTTCGATCTCCTTGAGCGACATTTCACGGGCGAGGACGGCACGCTCGAGGGTGAAGACGCGGGAGGCAAAGGCGAGCCCCTCAGGGGAGGTAAGCGTCATCTGAGTGGAGGCGTGGAGCTCCATCTTAGGGGTAACGGCATTGATGAGATGGCAGAGGCCGAGGTCCTGTACGATCACTCCGTCGACGCCCGATTCTTCCATGAACTGGATTTGCTTAATGGCAGCGTCTAATTCCTCAGTAAAGATGAGGGTATTCATGGCGACATACCCCTTGACTCCATATCGGTGGAGGTACTTCATGAGCTCTGGGATGTCTTCTTCGGTAAAGTTCTCTGCACGCATACGAGCGTTAAACTTGGGGAGGCCGAAGTAGATGGCATCTGCTCCACTAGCGACAGCTGCTTTGGCGCACTCCCAATTACCAGCAGGGGAGAGTAGTTCAGGAGTCCGAGGAGATGATGCTGAGGTAGACATAGGTGGGAGGTGTAGCCTGATATCGTACAGAAGTCAATGCAGGGACGATGTCTGTATGGGATCTCGCTAGATTTTTTGTAACGGAGATAATGTGAGCTGTAGGAGGGGGGATTGGCCGTGGACGACAAGATGAATACGTTCGTTAGATGATGGCATCATCTTCTGTGACATAAATCGGTATGAGGATAGTGCTAACAAAAGACTTTCTCTGTTATGAAGATGAAGAGGACTGCGCATGGTGAGTAACGATAGGAAATTATGAACAAGGTATTAAATATGGTGATGCTCTCGACCTTAGTGGTGTCTGCGGAGAGCTGGAAGCTAGAGACGCAAAAGGATTGGGAAGACTCACTGTTAGCGCAGGATGGAGTAGAGGTGAAGAATGGTAAGGTCACACCCTTAGCTGAGTCAGCAACATTTACGACAGGAGTGCAGCGTTATCAGCAGAAGAAAAAGGCAGGTGCACTCACACTGACTCAGTCACCAGAGTGGCTGAACTGGCAAGAGATACCTAAGGTGGCTCCGTCTAATCTATTCGATGCCCCTGTTTGTTTGACACTGGGGCCAGGCAATTATTGGGTGTTTGGGCGCTATAGTGCTCCAAAAGGTAAGGCTGAGGCTGGCAAGCCAGTGGAGCTTGAGGGGTTTGACGTACCTCTGACAAGTACAGCGGATCCG
>WTJZ01000059.1 GCA_011524615.1 Akkermansiaceae bacterium
TGGATCATTACTCGCACCACAGCAAACGACTAACCTCGCAGGAGACCTCATCATTGACGGCGGAAGCGTGACTCTCTCCTCTAGTAGTAATACCTCTACTACCACATCAGGGACTGGCCATATCTCTCTATCGAGTGGTGAACTGAATATTTTAAGCTCATCTAATGTCGACCTTCAAACTTATTCCCTGCCCACCACCGTATCAGGAGGAAGCCTGTTTATATATGGGCAGGTCTACCTCCGAGGAGCCTCTACTCTGACGATCACAGGTGATAGCGCATCAGTCTCCTATCCTACTTACGCCCGTGTCTCTAATGGGGAGATGGTGTTCAACCTAGGCACCTCTGGCCCAAGTATGATCAACAACACTATCTGGGGCTTTTACGACAGGTCATTCCTCACCGTAAATGCAGATCAATTTGCAGGAGGGGCTGGGAGCTACCCTCTCATCACGATCAATAATTCGAGCACTTACGGTGTATTTCCTGAGGGCAATATCACGTTAAACGGCTTTGCCCAAAAGGGGTTCAATGCAACAGTTCAACAGAGCGTGTCTGGCAATACCTTTGTCATCTCCCTCGTCCTTACCTTAAATGATTACGGACAGTACCTGAATGACGCTGGTGTGAGTAGCGCCCTCTTCTCCCCCTCAGCTGACCCCGATCGCGATGGTGTACCGAATCTCATCGAGTACGCCACCGGATCTAACCCAATGGATAAAAGTAGTAATGCCCCTCTTGATTGTACACCAGGGGACGACCAAGTCTCATTAGGCTTTAGACGCAGAACTGACTATTCTGCTCGCGCTCTGTCATACTCCCTAAAGACCTCCGTCAGCCTCGACGGTTCTTGGTCTACTGAGGATGACACGACCGCGACCGTCTCAACCATTGATGCGGACTATGAATATGTGAATTTCTCGCTCCCTAGACACGAGAATACAGATAAGATTTTTGCGATCCTAGAGGTATCACAAAACTAGAACTGTAGCCTCCTCATTAATAGCTCCCGCTCATCGCTCAGCTTGAGCCATGTAGCTGGGGTCTTGATTTCCATAGAAGAGGGCGCTAGGGGGCGCTCAGAGAAAAACATAGCCCCTTTCTTTGTGAGAATAGATCTTTAACTTCACCTTTTTAACAATACACTTTATAGTTGGTTTTGAAGAAAGTTGTGAGCGTATACATCGGTAAATAGACCTTGTAACATAGCTCCTCGCTATAGTTTCCACCAATACATTCCCCCCAGCCGCTGAGCTAAGCTCGGCCCGTTTGTCTATCCAGACTCCCCTCCCTGCGCCCATTCTCATCACCCTCTATGAAGTCCTATCTATCCTTACTACTTATCACAGCCACCATTGGCACAGTCACGGCCGGAGAACTCACTCTCCATTACACCAAGCCGGCAATTGATGACGTGGACAAAGATTACAAAAAAGGGAAGTCGCGATATATTCAGACCGCTCTACCATTAGGGAACGGTCGCCTCGGCACAATGTTCTCAGGAGGGATTGCGACAGAGCGACTCCTCTTTAACGACATTACCCTCTGGCAAGGCGCTAAACGGGGGCAAGACCCGATTACGCAATCCGGATCACGAGAGGGCGCCTATAAAAACCTCCCAAAAGTTCGCAAAGCATACCAAGAAGAACGGTTTGGGAGTGAGCCGGACTCTATGGAGAGTTTAGGCACAGAATACCTCTCTACGCTTGAACCCTTTGGGAGTTTTACCCGTTTTACAAATATCTCGATCGAGACCGGACATAAGCTCAAGGATGTACAGAACTATAAGCGAGCGCTCGATCTTGAGACAGGACTCGGCTCAGTTGAGTATGACCTCGGGGGCTCGTCTTACCGACGAGAGCTCTTCGTGAGCCACCCACATGATACTAGTGTCATCCGCTTCACCTCAACAGAGACACCTCTGACGCTAACACTCAATGTGAATATGGTACACTCTCCGGGTACCGTCCAGTTTAGCGACAACACGCTGCTCGTCCCCGGGTCCGTAAAAATGGTCGAGGATGACGTCCAGTTCATCCATGGACTGTATATCGAGGCTCCACACGCAACGATTACGGAAAATAATGGTAAGGTAACAATCTCGGGAGCTAAGGAAGTAACCGTATACTCCGCTGCCTACACCGACTACCTCCCGGTCTTCCCTACCTTCAAGGGGCGCGACTATGCCTCTGATGTCACCAATAAGCTCCAGGAAGTAAAGGCTCTAGGGTATGAGGCATTGAGAGACGCTCATGTGGAGGACATCTCTGCCCTCATGCGACGCTGTCAGTTAAAGCTAGACTTCACCCCATCAGATCTCCCTACAGATGCCCTCATTAAGAAGGGCGGACGAGAGCTAGAGGTACTCCACTTCCAGTTCGCTCGTTACCTACAACTCGGTTGCTCGCGCACGGCACCTGTACCATCCAACTTACAAGGACTCTGGAATGCAGATTACACCCCTATGTGGGACGGGGATTATCACACAGATATCAACCTCGCCATGAATTACTGGTTACCAGACCTCGCTAATCTCTCTGAGTGCTTTCACCCATATGTGGAATACTTGAAAACGGTTTCCCAGTCGGGCAAAATTACCGCTCGCGAAACGTTTGGCGTCAACGGCTGGTCAATGGGACTGACTGGTAATGTGTATGGCTTTACCGCACAATATAAGAAAGGACGCCTCGCACAGCAAGCAGGTCACTGGCTCTGCCAAAACCTCTTCGAGCACTACAACTTTAACCCAAGCCAAGAGTACCTCGAGGAAATCTACCCTATTATGAGAGGGGCTGTTGAATTCTTCACGGAGTTCTTAGCCCCGATCCATGACGGAACCCTCGCTGTGTATCCTACTATGTCGCCGGAATGTAATTATAATCCAGATAAGCCTGATCACTTTACGTCGATGAGATTTAATAAACAATGTTACGGGGCTGCTTGGGATCAGCAACTCCTTCTCAACCTCTTTACCGACTACCTAGAGTCTGCTGCCAAACTCGGAAACCGCGATCCTGAACTCCAAGCAACAGTCAAGAAACTCATCCCGCAACTCAGCCCACAGAAAATTGGGCGTCACGGACAAGTTCAAGAATGGCCTAAGGACTGGGATTCTCCTAGGAACAAGCACCGCCATATCTCTCATCTCATCGCCCTGCATCCAGGTCGTGACATCTCTCCACTCACGACTCCTGAACTCCATGAGGGCGCTCTCGTCACGATGAAGCATCGGGGAGACGACGCTACCGGCTGGAGTGTCGGCTGGAAAACTTGCTTCTGGGCTCGTCTCCATAATGGAGACCGTGCACATAAGATCTACAAGCTGCTGTTGCAGAAGAAGGTGTATCCGAACCTGTTCGACGCGCATCCCCCATTTCAGATCGATGGTAACTTTGGAGCAGCGGCTGGAGTTTGTGAGATGCTCCTCCAGAGTCACCTCCGCAGTATTAATGCAGAAGCCTCAACCGTAGACGAGGCTGCCTATGTCGCCTATCGCCCCTCAGAGGATAAGAAGACCTTTACTCCTCAGGTCCCACCAGTCGAGCTGGCGACCGCTCCGTATATTCTCCACCTCCTCCCTGCGCTCCCAACCGATTGGACTCAAGGAAGCATCAAAGGTCTCAAGGCTCGTGGAGGACTCCTCGTCGACCTGAGCTGGAATGACGGAGCCATCTCTACTGCAACGATCACTGCGCAGCACGACTCGACCTTTCGCATCTATGATGGTAAATCACTCACTGATGACATCACGCTACAGGCAGGATCGACATACACCATCAAGCACTAGAATGGTAAAAACAGACAACAGGTATACTAATCAAATACAAATAAGATGTTCAAAGGTCTAGGCTCTCTCATAAACACGCTCACCTTAACGGTGCTTTTGGCTAGCGCCAAGGATACGCCACCCAATGTCATCTTGATCTATGCGGATGACCTCGGGATGGGCTTACTCAGTAAGTATGGTCAACCGTACTTGACGACTCCTCACATCGATTCGCTTGCAGAACGAGGAATGACGATGAATCGCTACTACGGATCGACCTACTGCGCTCCAGCACGTCATGCCCTCCTCACGGGGATGCATGATGGATACTCTGGCGCAGGGAGTCACTCTCGCGGTGGATTTATCACCACACTGGACAGGCAAGAGAAGAATCCACAGCAGTGGCAGCAGAAGTATGATCTACACATTACTGAGCGCCAACAGGCTGTCCCTATCCCTGAAAGCGAAGTCTTCCTAGCTCAGGTCGCGCAAAATGCAGGACTCACTACCGCTCAGTTTGGGAAGCTGGATGTCGGTTTCCTAACTTGGCACGAACGGGTCTCTAGGCTCGGGTGGGAACATTATGTTGGTTACTACGACCACACTCGGGCTCATGGATTCTATCCCAGCTACCTGTGGAAGAATGGTAACAAGCTCCCGCTCGAGGGCAATCATCGCTGGGATGCGGGTAAGGCCAATGAGAATGCATCTGAGCCTGTGGGCTCACTAGGCCAGACCTATTCCCAAGATGTGCTGCTTGATGAACTCGTTGACTTCATCGACCAGAATAAGGAGCGCCCCTTCTTCCTGTACCACTCTACTCAACTACCACACGGACCGGCTGCGATTAATGACTTACACCCAGAGGTCGCGAACAACGACGCCCTCACCTTCTCTGAGAAAAAGTACGCCTCTATGGTCAAGATGCTCGATGATCACGTTGGAATTATTTTAGCCGAACTCAAACGCCACCATCTAGAGGAAAACACCCTGATCTTTTTCACCTCGGATAATGGTCACGAAAGCTACTACATCAACAAACAGGGGCAATCAGCTAAAAAGCTCAATACAACCTCCAAAGGGAAAAAATGGCGTACGAGTGATGGTGGCGACACCTTCAATGGTTCGGCGGGCATGGTCGGGCTCAAGCGCGACCTCTTTGAGGGCGGAATCCACAGCCCTATGTTTGTCGTCTGGCCAGGTAGAATCGCTCCAAACTCAACGACGGAGCACCTCGCCACCCACTATGACTTTATGGCCACCCTCGCGGATGTACTCGGTCAACCACTCCCCAAGGGGAAGGACAGCCTCTCGTATCTGCCCGCACTATTAGGGAAGCCGCATCAGGAGCAACACAATTGGATCTATATTAGCGGGTTCAAGAACCAAGGCTTTACCCTTATCACTAGAGAAGGCTGGAAGCTCATTCACTCACCCAAAATAGGAACACATCTCTACAGTCTCCAAGATAACTTCCTAGAGCAATCCAATGTTGCCGATCAACACCCTGATCTGGTGCAACAACTCCTCTCTATCGGACAAAATCAATTCAACAAAGAGAGAGGCGACCTCAACGTCTCTCTAGACTAAACACCGAAACCGCTAAGATACCCCCAACGCTTTCTATACCCCCAAAAAATGATCAGACATATGAAATTCACTCCACTCATTCTCACCTTGTCCTTAATTACAGCTGCAGTCCTTCCGAGCCTAGCGGAAGAAAGCAAGGTTAGCTTCACACGCACAAAACTCAAAGGGATCGGCCTAGAAAACGGGGTCATGCGTCGTGACCCTAGTGATATCATTAAAGTCGGAGACCTCTACTACGTTTGGTATTCCAAGGGGAAAATAAGCTCTGGATATGATGCCACTGTTTGGTACGCGACCTCTAGTGATGGTGTCGAATGGACCGAAAAAGGCCAAGCTCTCGCAAAAGGAGCTGCCGGAACATGGGAATGTGCGAGTGTGTTCACCCCTAATATCTTAGTCGCCGAGGGGAAATACTACCTCTTCTATACCGGTACCGCTCGCCCGTATAAGAAAGGCGGAGCAAAGCCTGCTCAAAAAATTGGGATTGCGAATCCAGACTCAAAAATCGGTGTAGCTGTCTCCGACTCCCCTGATGGGCCATGGGTGAGAAATGAGGCCAACCCAGTCATTACTAATAGCACTGTGGAATCAGACTTCGATAGCCATCTGGTCGATGACTCTTGCCTCATCACACGTGATGGTAAGTATTGGCTCTACTATAAGGGGCGCCAACTCGGCAAGTCTCCTCGATTTACCCAAATGGGACTAGCTGTTGCCGAAAACCCTGAGGGACCCTACATTAAGTCCTCCGCCAATCCTGTGATCCCTGGAAACCATGAGGTCGTCGTCTATCCGTACAAGAGCGGTGTGGCCGCAATGATTGGCAAAGTCGGTCCAGTAGGCCTCGTGCACACCATCATGTACGCAGAGGACGGCCTAAGGTTCTCCAAACTCCTCTCAACTGAAAAGGGAGCTTGGGCTGGTGGATTCTACCGCCCAGAAGCCTTCACTGATAGTAACACAGGGGATCACCCAAGCTGGGGTATCGAAATCATCAAAGGACCACTCCCTGGGCTGGGCCGCTATGATATGCATATCCCTACTCCGAACTAACTCATTCTTTTTCCCCTAACAGCTCGACTCGTTATATCTTATGAAATTTTCGTTATGCAGGTGCTCACCTGCCTCACAATTGTTTCGTAAGCGGTGGAGCTGCACGTCTCTCCTCATGGGCTCAAAGGGAAGGTGGACTGAAGGTGCTTCTCTTACAAGGTGAGATCGAACTCGCCTTCACTCTCTAATCATACCGTTCTCGCCTCATTTTAATACTCACTATTATGATTATTCGCCATCTCTTAACTGCTCTCGCCCTATTGGGGGGAACGCTCGCTGATCAACAGCAGCCAAACTTTATCATTATCTACACCGATGACCTCGGTTATAATGATCTCAGTTGTTATGGCTCCAAGAGCATTAGGACGCCTCACATCGACCGTATGACGCAGCAGGGAGTAATGCTTCTCGACTTTTACGCTACCAGTGCCTCATGTACCCCCTCTCGGGCAGCGCTCATGACCGGCAGTTACCCTGGTCGAGTGGGATTAAATAATGTTCTCATGCCTGATAGTAAGGACAAGAAGACGGGGGCAGTACTTGGTCTAAACCCTTCTGAGACAACTATTGCCGAGGTCTTACAGTCTACAGGCTATAGCACTGCCTGTATCGGGAAGTGGCACCTAGGGGATGCTCCTGAGTTCATGCCTAATAACCATGGATTCGACTACTACTTTGGGATCCCATACAGCAATGATATGATCCCTCCGCGTTTCCCGGACCTCCCTCTGATGCGGAACCAGGAGGTTCTGGAGGTGAACCCTGATCAAGACACCCTCACGAAACGTTTCACAGAGGAAGCGCTTCAATTCATCAAGCAGAACCAGAAGAGCCCGTTCTTCCTCTACTTAGCTCACCCTATGCCTCATCGGCCATGCCATGCATCAGCAGAGTTCCTAAAGAGGTTCTCAGAAGAGCAGCTCAAGAAGATTGGCCCAACTGCAGATAAAGAGTCTCGAGATCTTCTCTACCCTGCCTCTATCGAGGAGATTGACTGGAGTACAGGCCAGATTCTCCAACAGATAGAAGAGCTAGGCCTAGATCAGAATACACTCGTGATCTTCACCTCAGATAACGGCCCTAAGGTTGGCTCGGCTAAGCCGCTGAGCGGTAAGAAAGGGAGTGTGTTAGAGGGTGGGCACCGTGTCCCGGCTGTGGTTCAGTGGAAGGGACAAATCCCTGCGGGAGGCAAATCCTCACAGCTGATTACCGGGATGGATTTACTGCCGACCTTTGCGAAGCTTGCGGGGGCTACTCTTGATCGCTCGTTAGATATTGATGGCGCGGATGTGAGCGCCTATCTGACGGCGGATTCTACCAGAGAGCCTGTTGCGAGAACCTTCTTCTATGATCACGGGGGACGTGCTCTCCGACATGGGCAATGGAAGCTTCACCAAAACGGTAAGAAGCTCTATAATTTAGCAAAGGATCCTGGGGAAAGACGAAATGTATCGGCCCAGTACCCCGAGAAGGTGGTCGAACTGACCTCTCTGATGGAAGAAGTACTGTTGGACCTCGACCAACACTCACGACCAGCAGGCACGCTCCCAGCCACAATGACTCACTAATGATCCCACTCCCCCTTTGGCTGGGTCGCTCATACTATGCAGCACATAGCCAAGGTAGTCTGTTACCCAAAATACATTGATAAGACAGATATGAGACACTAAGCTCACCCCATGTTTGATGAATGTTTTTTTAAAAAGAATTTCATTGGGAA
The DNA here is from genome assembly GCA_011524615.1 of Akkermansiaceae bacterium. GTDB lineage: Bacteria > Verrucomicrobiota > Verrucomicrobiia > Verrucomicrobiales > Akkermansiaceae > WTJZ01. Next base: position 8,129 of record WTJZ01000059.1, read on the forward strand.
TCACTTAGCGAGCCTCTTTGATGATATTCCAGGCTTCACATATTTCATCAAAGATAGGGAACTCAAATATGTGGCATATAATAATCGACTACAGGAGATCTTCAAGGTCGAGAGCCTGGAAGAAATCCTTGGTAAGGGGGACGAAGACTTCTTCCCAGCAAATCTCGTGAGTAACATTCGTAAGGATGACCTCATGATTCTTAATACAGGGCAATCGATCATCAACCGGATCGAACTCGTGCCCCGCTCCTCTAGCGCAGGACTCGTGGATTGGACGACTACAACTAAAAAACCACTGTATAACCAACATAATGAAATCTGTGGAATCGTAGGTGTTACAAGGCCTTTCGACCAGGGTAATACGACTTTAGATGTACAGTCAGATCTTGGTGAGGCAGTCTCTCACATGCAGGCTCACTTCCATGAACAGCTCACCACCCCTGATCTCGCTAAGATGGTCAACCTCTCGCCGAGTACCTTCTTACGCCGCTTTAAATCATCCTTCGCGATGACTCCCAGGGAGTATATCAGAGTGCTCCGAGTACAAGACGCCTGCCATAAACTCGTACAGACGACCATGACCCTAGCAGAGGTGAGTTACGAGTGTGGATTCTCAGACCAAAGCCACTTTTCTCGAGAATTCTCACGAATCATGAAAGAAACACCCACCTCGTACCGTGGGCGCTTCCGGGTCTCCAGATAAGCCCCCTACTTGACGATTTTATTCAAAAACATTCCTCAACCATTCATGACATAGCGACAGAAAATCAGTAGAGTTTGGTCAAGATTCTCATTTGAGCAATTACCAAACTATGATCACCAAGCGCATCTCTACAGAACAAATTCTCGCCAAGTTACGTCACAAGGTTACACACCGTATTCCTATCATGATCTCGAGTGCAGGGAGTGGACTCGTCGCCCAACTCCAAGAAGAGGCTGGCACTGATTGTATCAATACATTCTCCGGCGCACGCCTCAGAGCCAATGGCATGGGGACCATGTCTATGATGTGGCCGATCATGGACTCGAACCAATATACTCTGGATTACACACGAGAGGACATTATGCCTGCTCTCAAGGGCCAAGCCTTTGTCTGCGCCTGCCTTAATGCTAACGACCCACTCAAGGACATGCGTATGGTGCTAGAAGATTGCCAACGGATGGGAGTCAATGCGGTCTCTAACATCGGCCCCTCCATTAGCTATGTCGACCATGATAGTGAGATCTACCAGGTCCTGACTAAGGCTGGCATCACTCTGGATAATGAGATCGAGATGCTCAGCCTAGCTAAGGAAATGGGCATGGTAACTATTGGGCTAGGCTTCACCCTCGAGGACTCGATTCGGATTTGTGCTGAGGCCCAGCCGCACGTCTTTTGCTACCATGCAGGCACGACCAAAGGAGGCCTAAAGGGCTATGATAATGGCACAACCATCGAGCAAACAGCCGCCATTACAGAACATGCCTACAACGAGTGTCGCAAGGTACATCCTGAGGTAATCTTGGTTGGACATGGAGCGGCGATGGAGACGCCTGCCGATGCGCAATACATTCTCGACCATACCAGTGGACACGGCTTCTGGACAGGATCATCTACAGAACGCATTCCGATCGAAAAGGCGGTCTCAGATGCTGCCAAGCAATTCACGTCGCTCCAGTTTAGCAAGTAAGGATCATGATAGCGAAAACCATCGCCATCCTAGCCACACTGGACACCAAGGCACCAGAGGCGGGCTTCATGAAGGCCGAGATCGAGAGGCTCGGTGGCCAAGTCCTGATCATTGACATAGGAGTGATCGGCTCAGCTCAGATCCGGGCTGATTATTCTCGGGAGCAGGTTGCCAGCCTAGGAGGCAGTAGAATCAATACACTGTTACAGAACCCGACTCGCTCAGAAGCACAACCCATCATGACATCCGGCGCGATCAAGCTGCTCCAGAGACTGATCGCGGAAAAGCGCATTCATGGCGCTCTCGCCCTCGGGGGCACCCAGGGCTCATCCATGAATGGCGCCATCTTTCAAGCCCTGCCCTATGGCTTCCCAAAGATCCTCCTCTCTACCGCCGCCTCTGGAGATACCTCCCACTTTGTGGGGAACAAGGACATCACCATGATGTATTCCGTAAGTGATCTCTTAGGGCTCAATGTCTTCTCAGAAAAGATTCTAGCGAATGCTGCCGCCTGTGCGTTCGGCATGGCTCAGGTGGAACGTGATGTCAAACAGTCTAAGGCCAAGGCCGTGATCGGTATCACTAATCTCGGAGTACTGACAGAGGGGACAATGTACGCCATCCAGCTCTTAGAGGAGGCGGGATACGATTGCATCACCTTTCATGCGATCGGTGCGGGAGGAGACGCTATGGAACAGATGATGCGAGACGGCATCATTCATGCCGTCCTCGATTACGCCATGGGTGACATAGCCGATAGTGTGTTCCAGGTTCTACGCAGTGCCAGTGACACTCGGCTTACGACTGCAGGACAGCTGGGGCTCCCACAGGTTCTCATCCCAGGAGGCGCTGAGCATCTCGGAGTACTCACCGATGAACATGTCATTCCTGATCAGTTCTCAGATCAACAACATACATGGCATAGTCCGGTCATCTTTGTCCCTCGCGTCAATGCAGAACAGTCCGCACTGATCGCCGCAGACATCACCCGTCGCCTCAGCCACACCACAGGTAATGCTAAGTTCCTGATGCCCTTAAGAGGAGTCTCTCGCTACTCCTCTACTGAGCGTGGAGAGCTACCTAACCCATCTCTTGACATGCTCTTCTGGGAACAGCTCCAGAGCACCCTCCCCTCCTG
>WTJZ01000190.1:0-5938 GCA_011524615.1 Akkermansiaceae bacterium
GGAGGACTTTAACCTCCAAGTCAGTGTGCCCTGTCGGGCACACAAACAAAAAAGCACGCTCCGTTGAGCGTGCCTTTTTTAATTTCGAGAGAGGGTAGTCTTACCCAATGTTCGTGAAGACCGCCTGTACGTCTTCATCGTCCTCTAACTTATCAATGAGATCCTCGATCTCAGCTAATTGCTCCTCTGAGAACTCAGACGGATTTGATGGAATACGTTGGAGACTCGCCTTCGTAATTTCGATCCCTAGCTCCTCTGCTCCCTTTGTGAGACTACTAAAGCTTGAGTACTCACCGTAACAGAAGACCGTTCCATCCTCTTCTGAGAGTTCTTCTAGTCCCGCATCAATGAGAGAAAGCTCGACTTCCTCCAGATCGAGTTCCTCTGTCTTCGCAAACTCGACGACACTCTTGCGAGAGAACATAAAGTCAAAGGAGCCTGAGTTCATCATCTGTCCACCCGACTTATTCACTGCCGTCTTCACATTCGTGATCGAGCGGTTCGTGTTATCAGTAGCACACTCGATATAGAGAAGCACTCCGTGTGGGCCCTTTGCCTCATACACCACCTCAGAGTAGTTCGCAGCATCCTTACCTGATGCACGATCAATCGCCTTTTTGATATTATCCTTAGGCATGTTCTCTGACTTAGCATTAGCGATCGCCAGACGGAGTTTAGCATTCGAGTCAGGATCTTCTCCCCCCTCTTTAGCTGCCATGGTGATCGATTTCGCTAATTTAGGAAACAGCTTGGACATCTTGTCCCATCTCTTTTCCTTCGAGGCTCTACGGTATTCAAATGCGCGTCCCATAATTCTGATATTAAGTTATACAATGCATAAGGAGGATCTACCGTGAGTGGCAAGTCTTTCTTGATTTTAGACCAGATCAGGGACAATCTAATACCTCTATGGGAGAGAAAGCACCACTAACCTCACTACGCGCTGACAAGTGGCTCTGGGCCACTCGCTTCTTCAAGACGCGTAGCCAAGCAGCAAAGGCATGTGAAGGCGGCAAGGTGAAACGAGATGGCACCTCCATCAAGCCCTCTACCGTCCTCAAGGCAGGAGACCGACTCACCATCCCAGCTCATGAAGCGAACTACACCAGAGCCGTCACGGTCGTCTCTATTATCGAAAAGCGAGTCTCTGCCAGCCTCGCCGCAGAGGCCTACACCGAGCATACAGATGAACAACTCATCCGCGAAGCTCGCGAAATCGCAAAAAACGAACGCCTCCTCAGACAAGAAGGCGACCAAGGTCGACTCACCAAGAAGAGACGCCGCGATTGGGAAAAGATTACAGGTGGCTTCTTCGAATAGCGCTCATCCTCAGAGCACACTGATCGTCTGATTCCCCCCTGAGAAGCCGCTCTTACTAGCGGCTTCATGCAACGACACTACACAATCTCATTCACTGTATCATACAGCTTCAGCCCACGAGACTGATAGTTAGCGAGGGCATACTCATGATCTAGGGTACAGGTATGCACCCACACGCGTTGCGCCCCCTCGACCTTCCAAGCCTGTTCGAGACACGCAGTCAGAAACTGCCCCCCTATTCCTTGACCAATAGCAGAAGGCAATAGACCAAAGTAAACAATCTCGACCTGCCCCTCCACACATTCGAGCTCGAAGTAACCGATCTCTACCCCGTCGACATAGCCAGCATAGGTACGATGATCTCCATCTGCGAGGTATTCCGCCCATTGCTCAGCAGACCACTCCCTCCGATCGATCCACTGCCACTGCTCACCTACCTCACAATACATGCGTTGATTAAATTCAGGCTTACCTGCCATATCCTTAATCTCGATCTCCTTAGTCTTCCGACTCGCGATAATCTCGGAGCGATCATGCATCTCTAAGTAATAGGTCTTATCTTCCATATTTACCTTACTCTTGAATAATGATCAGAAAACTCAAGCTCAGAAAAAGATTGCACTCATATCGTAAAGTCGCATCCTGCTCGTCATGCCATCATTTGAAGAAGAACAACTCGCTCGCTCATCAAATTGCGGCTCCATCATAGCAGGTATTGATGAGGCTGGCAGAGGCCCACTCGCCGGCCCAGTTCTCGCCGCCGCTGTCATCTTCCCCCCTGATTACCATCCCTCCTGGCTCGCCATCCTTGATGACTCTAAGAAACTCAGCGCAAAGAAGAGGGACCTCCTCTACGGCTATATCACGAGTGATCCACAGCTCACCTACTGCATCGCACAAGCGTCGGTTCAAGAGATCGATGAGATCAACATTCTCCAAGCCACCTACCGCGCCATGGAGAGAGCAGTCACGGGCTTAGCAACACCCCCTGACTATTGCCTCATCGATGGCAGACCAGTCCCTAACTTTATAAAACCGAGTAAAGGGATCGTCAAAGGAGACTCCAAGAGCTACTCTATTGCCGCAGCGAGTATCCTCGCCAAGGTGGAACGAGACAGACTCTTGCTCATCGAGGCTCAGAATTATCCCCAATATGAATTCGCCCGACATAAAGGCTACGGCACTAAGGTCCATCTGGAGGCACTTCAGAAACATGGCCCGTGCCCTCTACATCGTCTTTCCTTCAGCCCAGTGCAGCGAGCTCTGGAGAGAGATCCGTCGAACTAACCTCTGGCACCTACACACCCCCTGGCCCCATGATCACTCCTACTCACACCTGGAGATAGGAGCCATTGGGGAGGACCTCGCTTGCCAAGCTCTCAAGAAAGATGGATATAAAGTTCTCTACCGAAACTACCAACCCACCCACGGCGGAGAAATCGACATCATCTGCAGACACGCTGAGACCCTCGTCTTTGTCGAAGTAAAAACACGGGTAGCCCCCACGAGATGGGCCCCTGCTGATGCAGTCGACAATAAGAAGTTATCTCGTATCAAGGCGGGAGCCCAAGACTACCTATCACTCCTCCCATCGCCCCCTCCACATCGCGTTGACGTCGTAGAGGTCTCTCTCTATGCAGGAGCACCTCCCGAGATCCATATCATCGCAGACTTCTAGCGCTCGATCTTGATCACGGTCTCACCCTCTTTATACATATTCAGATGGTCACGCGCGATGATTTCGAGATACTTAGGATTCGTTCTATAGGCCGTCAGCTCTCTCGTGATGCGATCATTTTCGTCCCTCACACTCTTTTCCTCGAGCCTCGCTAGCTCTAGCTTCGCATTCAGTTCCTCAACCTTTCTCTGTTCAGGTAAGGTCAGTACGTAGAGACAGACAGGCAGACAAGCCACCATGAGGAAAAGCATACACTGCCGCATCATACGCAACACCCGAGTCTGGAGAGCTAGATACCTCTGGCTCTTCTCGTCTAAAGTAAGCTTTTGCTTTTTATGGTTTGCACTGGCCATACACGCGCTAATCTATGCCCATCATTATTCTGTTCACTTAATAAATAAAAGCATATTTTCCGCTATGAGCATTACCAAAACACAATCCACTCTAGAACGCTACACGAATGCACACGGAGCCCCCGGCTTCGAGGATGAAGTCTCTGCCCACCTAGCCCATGACCTACAGGACTGGGGAGACATCGATTACGACCGTAATGGATCAATCGCAGTCTCCAGAGGGTCAGGCCTTCACATTATGGTGGCAGCCCACATGGATGAAGTCGGATTCCGCGTACAATCCATTACTAGCGATGGATTCATCAAGTTCGTCCCAGTCGGTGGCTGGTGGGCTCATACCCTCCTCTCTCAGCGAGTCCTCATCAAGACAGAGCAAGAACACATCCTCGGCGTCATCGGGAGTAAGCCTGTACACTTTCTCCCCGCCTCCGAGAGAACAAAGGTGCAAGAACTCGCCAATATGTTCATCGATGTCGGTGCCACTACTCGTGAGGAAGTCCTCGCTATGGGAATCGAACTAGGTTCCCCCATCGTACCTGATACCCAGTTTACCCCACTCGCTAATAATGAGCGCTTCCTCGCAAAGGCCTTTGATAACCGAGTCGGATGTGCGGCCTTACCTCTCATCTCAGAGACTCTCCGCAGAGACCTTGGCTCTAAGGTCACTCTCTGCGCCACCGTACAGGAAGAAGTCGGACTCAGAGGTGGTAAGACCCTCTCACACAAGCTCCAACCAGACATCGCGATCATCTTAGAAGGCTCTCCCGCTGATGACACCCCTGGCTTCAATCTCGCAGATTCACAAGGAGTCATCGGAAAAGGCGTGCAAATCCGACTCCATGATCCGTCAGCCATCGTCAACCCAAGGTTCGCTAAATTCGCCCAAAAAGTCGCTAAAGAAGCAGGCATCAAGCATCAAATCGCGGTCAGAACGTCTGGAGGCACGGATGCGGGGGCTGTAGCCTATTCAGGACAAGGTGTCCCAACAATAGTAATGGGAGTGCCTGCACGATACATACACTCCCATAACTCAATCATCGAAGCCTCAGACTTTGAGGCGATGGTAAACTTAGCCACCTCACTGATCGAGGCGCTAAGTGATAATGGAGGGTTTTAGAGACGGCGGAATTCCGTCGGGCTATGCCCTGTCATCTTCTTGAAGAATCTCGAGAAGTAGTACACATCGTTAATACCGATGTGTGGACCAATGTCAGACACTGGGAGATCCGTCACAAGAAGAAGGTGCTTAGCACGCTCAATCTTCTTCTGGTGGATGAAGTTCATCGTAGAGGTATCAAGGTGCTCACGGAAGAGACGGTTAATCGTCGCCTGACTGAGCTCTGAGTATGCTGCGATGTCCGTTAGTGAAATGTCCTTCGAGAGATTCTCTTTGATGTAATCAATGAGGAACTGGAGACGACGTGGTACATTGTCTTCCTCTTCTGTAGGGATGAGCATCTTCAGTGAGAAGAACTCATAGAGGAAGAGACGAGCCATCTGACGTGCTACTGGAAGTGGTGGTACCTCGCGCTTGAAGACGCCAAGAGCGTAGTTGAAGAGCACCGCTAGGTTCGCATCATCGATATCATCGATGAGGGTTGGTGTTCTAAGCATTGGGTGGTCCACGTTCTTACGTGTAGGGACTGCGAGTAGCTCCTTATCATCGTCAGATCCTACTGCTACCTTGAGCTCAACCTTAGGATCATGTGATGGGACTACGTGTAGAGTCTTGATGTAGAATGGTCGAAGTTCGTCAGGTTTGTAGGTGATATTATGCCCCCAAGGAAGGAACAACAGGTTACCTCTACTGAATTGATACGTCTCACCGTTCGCTTCAATACTACCACTACCTGATACACACCAACAAAAGAGAAGTCCTTCTACATTCGATTCAGATACCGTTGTAGGGTCAACATGCTTGATAGCTTCCGCCTTTACAATCGTTGCGTTACCTAACTGACTCTCTCTGGATACACCTCCAGATCTAGCCGTTGAAGCAGGCTCCATTTTTGTGTATATGTCTTTTTTCTCCATTATTTCAAAATGTTGTCATGGTTGATTTAATATGTAAAGCATTTAAATCACTCATGAGTGTATTTTAACGCCATAAAACGACAAAATATTTTTTAAGTGCTACTATATATTAAACAACCAATCGTTTTTGCTTAATAAATAACATTAACTGAACGTAAGATGAAAATCACTTCTTACAGGAAAATACACTAAATTCTTCGAAAATTTCAATTTCTTCGCTTGAAGAAAAAAATGATTCATACTCAGGAAAATAAGTATTTCCCTGATAAGATTTTTTAATTTTAGAAATCAGGAGCTCATCCATGAGTGGTAAGAATTGCTCGTAAACTTGCGCTCCCCCGATCACGAACGCTTTTTCACTTTCCAATAAGGCCTCTTGGAGACCCTCTAGCGAATGAATAACAACAACACCTTTAGCACTCCAGTTAGGGTCTGTCGTGAGGACGATGTTTGTTCTCTTTGGCAACGGACGCCCAATCGAATCATACGTCTTGCGCCCCATGATGACAGGAGCACCTACGGTCGTCTTCTTAAAGAACTTAAGATCCTCAGG
>WTJZ01000190.1:6038-10914 GCA_011524615.1 Akkermansiaceae bacterium
GTCAGAGTGAAGTCTTCATAGGTAAACTGATCCAGTTCTGTCACCTCCGGATTGATTTCCATAGTCGGTAGCGGGCGCGGATCACGCTTGAGTTGCTTCGCGATTTGCTCTCTATGGTTATTATAAATGTGGAGATCGCCAAAGGTATGGACGAATTCACGAGCCTCGTAACCACACACTTGTGCAATCATCATCGTGAGTAAGGCATACGAGGCGATATTAAATGGAACGCCTAGGAAGAGGTCCGCGCTTCTCTGATAGAGCTGACATGAGAGCCCTGGTCTCTCACTCTCTGGATCATGTACGTAGAACTGGAAGAGCAAGTGACAAGGAGGTAGTGCCATATCTGGGACTGCAGCCACATTCCATGCACTCACGATATGACGTCGCGAATGAGGATTATTCTTCAGATCATCGACTAATTGCTTAATCTGATCCACCTCGCCACCGTTCGCATCAGGCCAAGAGCGCCATTGCTTGCCATAGACTGGCCCGAGTTCCCCATTTTCATCGGCCCACTCATCCCAGATGGTCACCTTGTTCTCTTTGAGGTAAGCAATATTGGTTTCCCCTTTCAGGAACCACAGTAGCTCATGAATGATCGAACGGAGGTGTAACTTCTTGGTCGTAACACAGGGGAACCCCTCACGGAGGTCATACCTGTTCTGATACCCAAAGACAGAAGTCGTTCCCGTCCCTGTACGATCCCCCCTGCTCTCTCCGTGATCGAGAACATGTTGCGCCATATCTAAATACTGCTTCATGACCAAGCCGTACACTCTATATTCTCACCACGCAAGTTTAAGCTAAATACACGTTTTGACTCTCAAACATCTCACAAATGAGGAGCTAACCATCTCTACAGATCACAGCCATACTGTATAATTCGCCACAAATTACAGAAAACCTCTAAAAAAATGACCTTTTGTCTTTTCACTGGGGTAGATCTCCTTTCTATTATTCAAAAAATATCATCTTTTCCAAGTGTATTCAAATCAGTCATATCTCGCAGATCTACTCATCGAGGCTCAGGCCATCGATCCAAGTTATGTTCACAGCCTCAGGGCTGAACAACCTGGATTACAGAATGAAGTAGAAGTACTCATCCAGCGTAACCTTGTCTCCGAGGAGATGGTCTCTCACGTTGTCGGACAGAATTCTGGGTTCAACCCTATCAGCCTTGATCAATATCAATTCCCAGAAGGCGTACAGATCCTCATCCCGCAGGATGTGGCAGAACGCTATCAGGTTGTGCCTCTAGGAGATGATGGGATCACGATCTCAGTAGCACTCGTAGATGCTCTCGACTTCGAGATCTCTGATGCGGTGTCTAGCGTCCTCGGACGTCAACTCACCATCTATGTTGCCACGCCTTCCGCGATCCAAGAGGCGATCAACATGCTCTATCAGGCAAACATGTCTGCCAACGATGCGCAAGAGGTGACCGTCATCGGTGCCGAAGGAGCAGAGTCTGCCTCTGCAGAAGATGCTCCGATCATCAAGCTCGTGAACCAAACCCTTGCTGACGCAGTCCGCCAAGGTGTCTCGGATATTCACATCGAGCCGCTGGAGAAGACACTTCGTGTTCGTTACCGTCTCGATGGTAAGCTCTTCGAGGCCGCCAACCACCCTAAACGCCTCCTCCCAGCCGTCATCGCTCGTCTCAAGGTAATGAGCCGCACTATGAAAATCTCCGAGAAGCGCATTCCGCAAGATGGACGTATTCAACTCCAGATTGGCGGCCGTGAGATCGACCTTCGTGTCTCTAGTGTCCCCTCTAACCATGGTGAGAGTATCGTCATGCGTATTCTTAATAAGAGCTCGGTATCTCTCGGACTAGAGCAGTCAGGATTCATGTCTGATGACCTTGCGCGCTTCCGTGAGTTAGTGAATCTCCCTGACGGGATCATCCTCGTGACAGGTCCTACCGGATCGGGTAAAACAACCACCCTCTACTCCTGCCTCAATGAGATCAACAAGCCTGACCGTAAGATCATCACGGTGGAAGACCCGGTGGAATATGAACTCGCAGGGATTAACCAAGTCATGGTGCGCTCAGATGTCGGCATGACCTTCGCAGCAGCTCTGAGAGCGCTGCTACGTCAAGCTCCTAATATCATCATGGTGGGTGAGATTCGAGATAAGGAAACAGCCACGATCTCGATGAATGCCGCCCTCACCGGTCACTTAGTACTCTCTACCCTCCACACCAATGATGCGACGAGTTCCGTTGCCCGTCTCGCTGACATGGGGATCAAGCGCTTCCTCATCGCCTCGGCCGTACGTGCGATCGTTGCCCAACGACTCGTCCGTCGTCTCTGTGATAACTGTAAGCAAGAGATCACCCTCTCCGACTCCGTGATGCGCTCTCTCGGTATGGACCCAGCACGTGTGCAGTCCGCTAAGGCCTACGCCCCAGGTAGCTGTAATAAGTGCCGTCACACTGGATATAAGGGACGTGCCGGGATCTTCGAGATCTTCATCGTCGACGACGAGATCAAGCACCTCATCAATGATAACCTCAGCTCACCACAGCTCCGTAAGAGAGCTCGAGAGCTAGGTATGCGTACTCTCCGTGAAGACGGGGTCCGTAAGGTTCTCGCAGGGATCACCTCTGCAGAAGAAGTCCTCTCCAGCACAATGGCTGACAACTAACTCCTTTCCCCCCCTCTTATCTCATGGATAACAATCAGTTTCTAGACATTCTCAAAGAACGTGGCCTGGTAGACGACTCCCTCGCCCAGGAAATCATCAATACGATCGAAATCAGCGGCAAGTCACTCTCCGAGACGCTTGTTGATTACCAAATCATCTCCCAGAAGTCAGACCTCTGGCAAATCATCGCATCCGAACTAGGCCTAGAAGTCATCGACCTCAGCCAGTTCGCTCCTGCTGCAGATACGATCGCTAACATCCCTGCCGGGATCGCTACCCTCCACGGGGCATTCCCGATCGCAGTCAATGGAACCGCGCTCACTGTCGCACTCCTCGACCCTCTTAATCCTCAGACCGCTGAGGACTTAGGGTTCGCACTTGGTCGCCCGATCAAGGTCGTCGTCGCCCCAGCGAGTCAGGTCTCGAACCTCATCGACCAATACTACGGCAACGATGGCTCCGCGATCAATACCGTCATCGGACAACTCGATAACGAACTCGCCAGTCTCGATGGTGACATAGAGAATGAGATGAACTCGGCGCCGATCATCAAGTATGTCGACATCGTACTCGACCAAGCGGTGAAGGAAAAGGCTTCCGATATCCACTTCGAACCATTTGAAGGCGACTTCAAGATTCGCTACCGTGTCGACGGGGCACTCATAGAGATGGCACCTCCTCCAGCAGAGCTTGCACACCCGATCATCTCTCGTGTCAAGGTCATGGCTAACATGAACATCGCAGAACGCCGTATCCCACAAGACGGACGTATCGTTAAGATGGTAGGTGAGAAGCAGGTCGATATGCGTGTATCCTCCCTCCCTACCCAATACGGAGAGAGTGTCGTATGTCGTGTCCTCGACCGCTCCAGCGTCAGTCTAGACCTCAAGGATCTCGGACTACCTGACTTCGTTGATAACTACATCAAGAGCACCATGCGTAAGCCTAACGGGATCTTCCTCGTCACCGGTCCTACTGGCGCTGGTAAGACGACCACTCTATACGCGGCACTCAGAGACATCAACACCATCGATACCAAGATCCTCACCGCTGAGGACCCCGTGGAATATGACATCGACGGCATCGTGCAGGTCCCGACCAATGACGCGATCGACATGAACTTTGCCAAGATCCTCCGTGCCTTCCTTCGTCAGGATCCGGATAAGATCCTCGTAGGTGAGATTCGTGACCTAGAGACCGCGCAGATTGCGATCCAGGCCTCGCTCACTGGTCACTTAGTACTTTCTACTCTCCACACCAATGATGCCGCAGGCTCTGTCACGCGTCTTGTTGATATGGGAGTTGAGCCATTCCTCGCAGCCGCTTCTCTTGAGGGGGTACTCGCCCAGCGTCTCGTTCGTCGCATCTGCCCCGACTGCCGTTCAGCATATGAACCCAATGAGGGCATCCTAGAACAACTCGAACTCTCCCCTCACGAACTCGGTGATAAGAACTTCTACACCGGTCGTGGCTGTGACAGCTGTGGAGGTACAGGATACAAGGGGCGTCAAGGTCTCTTCGAGCTTCTCGACGTCACCGATCCGATCCAAGAGCTCATCATCCAGAAGGCTCCTTCTGTGGTTATGAAGCAAAAGGCGATCGAACTCGGAATGCAGACTCTCCGTCAAGATGGTCTCCGTAATATCTACGGAGGCATTACGACAATCGAAGAGGTTCTCAAGTATACTTAAGATTTCTTACAGAAAGGGTTGACATTCTCAATTCAACCCTTATAAAGATCTCCCCTTACTATGTAAGGCAACGGCGGAGTGGCCAAGTGGTCTAAGGCGGTGGTTTGCAAAACCATTATTCGCGGGTTCGAATCCCGCCTCCGCCTCCAAATAAACCCCGTAAGCGTAATCGCTTACGGGGTTTTCTGTTTCGGTGACTACTAGAAAGCTAACAGCTTTATTATTGCAATCAAAGAGCACTCTTAAGCGCTGCGCCTAAAATTCCAGCGATTATTATGCCTAGAACCCCATAGAATACACTGACGCGACCTTGGTTGTAATGAATGTTAGGCAATCCTTGCCCCTGCGCTTGTCTTCACATTCCGCGGATTCCGCTCTTTCGGCGAAAGAACGCTACCGCCTGTCTCCGAGCGCACGCCTTATATCGTATCATCAGCACGATACCCAATAAGCGTGGCGACTTGTGAATACTCCCCCATCACTTGGCCAAAGGCCTCGCAAATACCAGACTATGTCGGAGCGCAGCGCAG
>WTJZ01000113.1:0-8662 GCA_011524615.1 Akkermansiaceae bacterium
GGTATAGGCGGGGTATCCATAATGATCTAGAGCTAAGTTATGTAGCGATAAAATGACAGAAATTATTCTATTGTTTAGAAAAAAGGTTCCTTATGGGGAGGTATTAATCATCGAGCTTGGCTACTTCTTTTCTCATGGCATCTGCGGCCTTGGCATTGCGTCGATGGGAGATGAAGAAGAAGGCACCGAGTACGAGGATGAAGGAGGAGATGAGCATCGGCATTTGTTCCTTGGCCTTGTTCTTCTTCTCAGGAGCTTTGATCGAGGCCGGGTCGGCAAACTTACTGCCATTCACGTTGAGAGTGAGTTGGTCATCGGCGAGGGAGATGGACTCGGTGGCGAACATGATACGACCGAGGACGGGGTGCTCAGAGTACGGAGCCATGACGCGGTACTCGGAGAGGTGTTGGAGGAATCCCTCTGGGACGGTGCCGGTGGTGGAGTCTACTTGGGAGACCTTGAGGATGAGTTCGTCCTTTTTGGTCGCAGGGACGGCATGCATGACACCATTGAGGTAGCGTGTATTCTTCTTACTATCTGGAGCGAGGGGGTTCTTATTGAGCTTGAATGAAATATTGAACAGGATGGCCTCGGCGGTGATTTGCTTGACCTCCATCGTACCCTGGAGTTCCTGGAACTCATCATAGGATCTGATGGCGGTATTGAGGTCTGAGGCAGAGAGGGTGATCTGATGTGACTCGCTAGATCCCTCTAGCATAGTGAGATGGGCCTGTAGGCGGGTGACGAGGTCAGCGGGTGGTACAGGGAGTACCTCCTTGGTCGCGATCTCCATCGGCTCAGAGTCAGTGAACTCTACCATCTTGCCTGCTTGGCGGAATGGGGTCGAGATCGCCATGAACACGAGTACGCCAATAACGGAGGCAATAATAAGGGCGATAGCGCATCCCGCCTTTGGGTCGCGATTAGAGAGAGACTTTTTTTGCGAATCAGACATGGTTGTGGATTGACCGAGGTAGACTATTACCGCATGTTAGGCAACTTATCATCTAGATTATGGCAAAAATTCTCGTAGGTCTTTCTGGTGGCGTGGACTCCAGTCTCGCAGCGGCGCTCTTGTTAGAACAAGGGCACGAAGTAGTGGGTGGGTATATGAAGAACTGGATCAATACAGATAACATCCCAGGAGAGTGTCCATGGGAGCAGGATCTGGATGATGCGTATGCGGTGGCTAAGACGCTGGGGATCGAGTTCCGTGTCGTGGATCTCATCGATCACTATAAGGATCGGATCGTAGACTATCTCCTCGCGGGTTATCGCGACGGGATCACGCCTAATCCTGATGTATTCTGTAATAGAGAGATGAAGTTCGGGGTCTTCCTCGACTATGCCTTGGACCAAGGGTTTGATGCTGTCGGTACGGGGCACTATGCGAGACGCCGTGGGGGAGAGAATGGAGAACCGGCCCAACTATGGAGAGGCTCAGACCCGAATAAGGACCAATCGTACTTCCTCTCGATGATGAAGCAGGAGCAGGTGGATCGGGCGCGCTTTCCTGTCGGTGAGATGCTCAAGACGGAGGTGCGCGCTATGTCAGAGCGGTTTGGGCTCCCGACGGCGCAGAAGAAGGATAGCCAGGGGATCTGCTTCATCGGTAATGTGAAGATGTCAGACTTCCTCACACACTACGTTCCAGATAATCCAGGTGAGATCATTACGCCAGATGGTAAGGTCGTCGGTCAGCACCGCGGGCTACACCTCTATACTCTCGGACAGCGCAAGGGGCATGGAGTCGCCTCTCCTAAGACTGGAGTGGCCTATGTGGTGGTGCGCAAGGACTTCAAGACGAACCAACTCGTCGTGGGCTATGATCAGCCAGATACGCAGGGGCTCTACACGACGGAGTGCATCATTGGGTCACTCTCCAGCCTCGGTGCGGACTGGACGGAACCATTCTCATGCTCGATTCAGCCGCGTTATCGCTCGCAGGCTGAGGCTGCATCAGTGAAGCCGTATGATAGCCATCGAGTACGCATCTCCTTCCAGCAACCGCAGCGTGCACTGACACCAGGGCAGATCTGTGCCTTTTACGACGGAGCGCGCTTAATTGGTGCTGGTGTTTTTGAGGAGATTCTGTAAGTACAGAGGTGCCTTGAACGACACAAAAATCATTTTCCTAGACTTCGACGGAGTGATACGACTGAGCCAAAATGGATTTGGCTCCGTAGGGTATCAGTTTGATTACTCTAAGATTAGAATGGTGCGTGAGTTGGCGGAGGAGTTTGGGGCGAGTGTGGTCGTGACCTCTACGTGGCGTGAGATGTATGATCTGCCTCGTATCATCACGGAGATGCGAGGAGGATTAGAGCATCATCACTTTCACTCCTCATGGATGACTCCTATCTTATCAGCTACGAGTCGCTGTCGTGAGCGTGCGGTGCCGCGAGGGGTAGAGGTCCTGACTTGGCTTTACTCGCATCCCGAGGTGACTCAGTTTGTGATCTTTGACGACCTGCCTGAGAGAGGCTTTCAGAGTATCTTAGATCACTTTATCAACTGTGATCATGTTGAGGGATTGACCAAGGGGAATATTGCTCAAGCGCGAGAGATCCTCGCACGTGCTCATCCGGCCTTTTGTCCTATCGTTTAAGTCTAGGAGGATTCTCGAGGCGTGCGAGAGGGGGAGCTTTCGGGTGATCGTTATCTGCCTTTGCATTAATGGGAATCATGACTCTCTAGCTGATTGGAGCGTGGAAATGGTGGGGCAGTTTGATGAGGTGGGGCGTTGTAGTCTCAGGGGTGAGATATGAGAACTTTTATGGAAAGGATCGATTCTCCTAAAAAGTTGGCTCTTTCTGTGCTATGAAAGACACTTATGAACATAGGATTTGTCTCTACTCGTTTTGCTGGCACCGATGGAGTCTCACTGGAGACGCTCAAGTGGGCTGACATCTTGGAGCAGCAGGGGCATCGGGTATTTTGGTTCAGTGGGCTATCAGATCATGAGCCTGAGAACTCGATGTGTGTTCCAGAAGCGTTCTTTGGGCATCCTGAGAATGAGTGGATCTCTGAGCGTATCTGGGGATCGACTCAGCGTGATCCATTAGTGACGGAGCGCATTACAGAGGTGGCGCAGTACCTGAAGGCGATGTTGAAGCGCTTCGTGGACAAGTTTCAGATCGATTGTCTCGTGCCTGAGAATGCATTGACGATCCCGGTGCACATTCCGTTAGGGCGTGCGATCACGGAGTACCTCGCAGAGACCAACCTCCCAGCCGTGGCGCATCACCATGACTTTTACTGGGAGCGCTTAAGGTTCTCGGTGAATGCGATCCCAGATATGCTGGACATGTCCTTTCCGCCGCGTCTGCCGAATCTGAAGCATACCTGTATCAACCAGCAGGCTCAGGAACAGCTCTCGCTGCGTAAGGGGGTGAGCTCTACATTGGTGCCAAATGTGTTTAAGTTCGAGGACGCGCCGCCTAAGCCCGATGAGTGGTCGTCGGATGTGCGAGAGGCCTTTGGGCTGACAGAGGATGATATCCTCGTGCTACAGCCGACGCGAATCGTTCCGCGGAAGGGGATCGAGCACGCCATCAAGCTCATCGCGATGCTAGAGGACCCGCGCTATAAGCTCATCATCTCGCATGATGCCGGTGATGAGGGGTACGAGTATAAGCATATGCTAGAGAAGATGGCTGAGGATGAGGGCGTCGATATGCGCATCGTCTCAGATCGCGTCGCTGAGCAACGCCAGCTCAATAAGGAGGGGGAGAAGATGTACACCCTCTGGGATATCTACCCACATGCTGATCTCGTGACCTATCCCTCTCTCTATGAAGGGTTCGGTAATGCGCTCATGGAGGCGATCTACTTTAAGAAGCCGGTGGTGGTGAACTGCTACTCGGTTTACGTGCAGGACATTAAGCCGAAGGGCTTCCAGTTCATCGAGATGGACGGGTATGTGACTCGTGAGACGGTCCAGGCGGTAAAAGATCTCTGGAAGAACCCTAAGCGTCAGCAGAAGACCGTGGAGACGAACTATACGCTCGCACAACAGTACTATGGATATGAAGCACTGAGCCATATCCTTCGCCCTCTCTTTTCTTAACCCCCCTCTTATATTTTAATTCATTATGAAACTTCTTCGTCGTCGTACCTTTAATAGTATGAAAAAGCGGTTAGCTGGTCTCTACGGCCATGACCGTGTAGATGAGTTAGCAGATCGGCTCTATCTCCTGATCGGGCGATATGGTCTGAGCCCACATGGAGGGGAGCGCGGTACTGCCGATATTCCGCAGTGGGATGAGAAGGACGCAGTTCTTATCACCTATGGTGATATGGTGCACACGGACGGGGAGTCGCCTCTGGCCACCCTTAAGAAGTTCTGTGATATCCATCTCTCACAGGCGATTAATACGGTGCATCTACTACCCTTCTACCCTTATTCGTCTGATGGGGGGTTCTCTGTTATCGATTATCGTGAGGTGTCACCAGAGATCGGGTGCTGGCAGGATGTGCGTAAGTTAGGCCAGAACTATGACCTCATGTATGACCTCGTCCTGAACCACTGTTCGGCTAAGAGTAAATGGTTCGATCAATACGTAAATGGGGTCTACCCGTATGCGGACTACTTCATCGAGGAGGACCCGTCGGATGAGCGTCTGAGTCTCGTCACACGACCACGCCCGTGGCCACTGTTGACCCGCACGGAGACCAGTAAGGGAGAGCGCCATGTGTGGACGACCTTTAGCGCGGACCAGATCGACCTGAACTTTAAGTCCCCTGACGTCCTCTTTGAGTTTCTCGATATTCTCTTAGGCTATGTCGCCTCGGGAGCGCGTATTATCCGTCTGGATGCCGTCGCCTTCCTCTGGAAGGAGTTAGGCTCGACCTGTATTCACCTGCATGAGACGCATGAGGTGGTGAAGCTGATGCGAGAGGTGCTACAGACGGTCTCGCCAGAGACGATTCTGCTGACGGAGACGAATGTCCCGCATGATGAGAATATCTCGTACTTTGGTGAGGGCGATGAGGCGCATATGGTCTATAACTTCGCCCTCCCTCCGGTGCTTCTTCATGCGCTGCTACGGGGGGACTCCCAGTATATCCAGAGCTGGGCGCTGAACCTGCCGCCTCTGCCAGAGGGGTGCGCCTTCTTTAACTTTACCGCGAGTCATGACGGTATCGGGGTGCGAGCACTCTCGGGTCTCGTTCCTGATGAGGAGTTAGATTGGATCATCGAGCGGGTCAATGAGCGGGAAGGCCTCGTCGGGTATCGCTCGATGCCTGATGGATCGAAGAAGCCATATGAGCTCAATATCACCTATCGTGATGCGCTTGCTGATCTAGAGAATCCAGCTCTAGGGGTGCGTCGATTCCTGTGCTCGCAAGCAGTGATGCTGGCGCTCAAGGGGATCCCAGGCGTGTACTTCCAATCCATCGTCGGAGCTCGTAACTGGACGGAGGGACCACAACGCGAAGAGGGTGAAAACCGTGACATCAACCGTATGAGATGGGACTGGAAAGAGCTAGAATCAGTGCTCGAAGACGGAGATCGAGATCAGGCTTGGATACACAGCGTCTACGTCTCGATGCTCAGGACGCGTAACATGCATCCAGCCTTCCATCCGAATGCGGACCAAAAGGTGCTCGAGACGAATCCATCGCTCTTTGCCTTTGTCCGTTCCTCCGTTGAGCGTCCACGTAAGCTCCTCTGTATCTATAACTTCACTGAGCAGAAGCAGTTCTTCCCGATGTCATCCGTGGCGTACGAGCTGGGCCGAGTGGACCTGTATCGCGACATCTTGAGCCATCAGACCTTCCAGTTCGATGCAAACCCAAATGTCGCGTTAGAGCCGTACCAAGCGATCTGGATCGAGGTAGGTGAGCGCGCGTAGTCTGGGTACATGAGGAGGGGGGGCTGCCTCCTCCTTATGACGGAGCGCTTAGAGGGCTGTTACACGACCCTCTTGTTCGCTCTCACGTTATGTTTGTTGCGCCTCATATTTTTTAAATGAGTTAAAATTGGGAGGATTTTTTGTTGCTTTTGAGTTTATTTGTCGCGATTGGTTAATGCGGTAGTAATATGAGTGACTCCTCGAATCCATCTTCTGAATCAGATGCATCTGATCCTCTTGTACGTGAGCAGTTAGAGCGTCTTGGAGTCGATCGGACAGAGGTTAGTCGTGTTCTCGCTACCAAGAGCGCAGGGTGGCAACGAGTGCTCATGCTGAGTACTTGGGCGTGTTTATTGATCTCCATATCCTTAATTGTGCTCACGCCCATGCATCGGTATGTGAAACTTTATCTAGGTCATTACTACTATTCTGCGAATTCTTTTATCACGCTGGATGATACCGTGTGGATTGATAAGGGACCCTACACTAAGCGCGAATTAATCGTCCTTGATGGAGATGCGGATGCTTCTACAGAGTCAGAGCGCTGGTTGGCTTTGCATCAACTTGCTCCGACTCATCCTGCCTACTACATTCCCTATGTTACCTTTTACTTCAAGGAGCATGAGTGTTTTCCTGAGGGACATGAGGACTTTGTTTCCTCTTATGATCCCCATAATAGCTTTTATGCGTTTTTGTCTCTGCAGAATCAGGTTGATAACCTCGTCTCTCGAGAGAAACTGAAGGAGCCTGATGAAAAGGGGAGGTCGACAGTATACACCTTGAAGGATGTTGAGCGGGCGCGTGAGGTACTAGACTTTATCATCCCTGCGATTAAGAATGGTGTGTACTCCTCTTACCAACAGGAGTTGTGTGATGTGAAGTCTGAGATTCTAGGTGAGATTACGACCTACCCTGAGATTTTCTCAGACTTTTTCAGAAAGTTCCTGCGAGACATCTATTTGCCCAGTAACCGCACCGTGTCACACCTCTTACTCCATGAGGTGCAAGCCTCTGCCGCTGCTGGTGATTGGGTGCAGGTAGGGGAGCTTATCTCTGTGATCCAAAAGCTCGCGAATGAGATCAATCTGCAAGCTTATAGCTCCCTCAATATTCTTATAAGCGTTAATATAATTCGTGCGCTATCAGAGGAAGCTCGGTTCTTATTAGCGTTGGATCTCCCCGCGGATCTACGTGCTAGTTTAGAGGCGTTCGTTCATGAATATGATAGTGCTCAAGAATGGAGCGACGCGAATGATACCACCGAACTAGATGAGCTCATCTCTCGCTATGGTAACAGCATTTACGTGATCGGTTATGGGACCAAATACGCGAATTCAGCGCCAGGAATCACCTTAACAAAAGAGGAGTTGCTCCCAGGGAATAAGAGCGAGAAGTCTTTTCTGGCGCAGTTGTACCTGTGGTATCACTATTATCCTATCCTGTTGGTCATTCTTCTCTTTGCACTCTTTTCGTACTGCTTTCCGCGTGCCTCTAGATTAGCCGTGAGACACTATCATGCACATTATACTAAGGCCTCGCAGGTATTAGTGATGCTTGGAGTGTGTGTGGTGATGCCGCTGGTTGTGTTTTTCCTTTTTGGGGAGGTGCTACATTGTGGGCGTGCTGAGGAGAGCTTTACCTACTGCGTCTCTTACGATTACTTTTGCCCCTTGTTTTCTCAGCTTCTTGCGCTGATGACGGCTTGGCTGTGGTTACCGTTGCTCTGGGGACAGAGAGTCATGCGATCGGGTAAACTCACCCCTTATCAATGGGGGGCACTGTGGTGTGCTCTCATAGGGGGATTATTATCGTACCTCCCTATTCCAGTAGGAGCGCTTTTATGGCTTTCGCCAGCCTTCTCAGCCTGTGCTTGTCTCCTGTTCTGGGGGAATGGATTCTTGGTGCTGAGATCCTCTGTGAAGCTGAAGAGTGTGCTAAAGGCTCGCCTCACCCTTCCTTGTTATGCTTTGAGCGCATTATGCCTTATTACTGTAATCGTCTACTTCGGGCAGGTGGAGCGTTACTGGTGTAGCCAAGACCATGCTTCTTTTAGTAAGATGATAGGCTCAAATGTTCTTGAGGACCGCTATATCATGGCCTGCAAAAAGAAGAATTCTACGATCTTAGACGCTTTGTAACTCGCCTCGTTTCTGGACGTTGGGGGTTGCTTCATCGGCTAGCACAGTGCGTGAGTTTATTTTTTTGAGCATTTTGTTGTCATAATGGTGAAGGGTGATATGTTGTGTGCAGATTGACGAACTTTCTTAGCTCTTTCCTTCTAGAGGTTAGAGCTAGATTTGTTATATTACCTAGGCTTGATTGAAATTTATGAGATAATTCGTTGCCTTTTTTTGATTCCTTTATCAGCATAACTAAATGCACGAAGACGTACAAAAGCTCGTAGACGCAGGCCGTATTTCAGAAGCGGTTGGTCAGAAACTTTCTACAATTGCTCCTAGTCAGTATGTACTCCACGGGAGTTGGGGAGCAGGACAGGTACAGAGCTGGGATCTTTTTGGTGGTAAGGTGACGATCGACTTTGAAAAGTCAAAGGATCAGGTCATGGGCATCAAGCTCGCATTACAGAAGCTCGAGTCACTCGATGAGGAAGACATTCGTGTGAAGCGCTTGAACTCGCTAGAAGAGCTTCAGGCATTAGCGATCAAGGATCCAGGTGAGATCATCGTACAGGTGCTCAATGCTAAGGGCGGACGTCTGACGCCTGACCAGATCGAGGACGAGCTGAGTGATACGCTCATTCCTAAGGCAGAATTCAAGAAGTGGTGGGATAAGGCGAAGAAGTC
>WTJZ01000113.1:8762-10838 GCA_011524615.1 Akkermansiaceae bacterium
CGTAAGGCGCTCAAGCTCCAAGGGGGACAGACTCTAGAACTTCTTTGCTTACGAGACGAGCTCATCGACTTAGTAGAGGGGTATGATCTTCCTGAAGAAGGTTTTACGATCGTACAGGCTCTCAAGGACTTCTCAGGAGAGCTTGCGGAAGCAACATCACCACTCGCATCTGTGCGTCAGCGTCGTATCTATGAGGCGTTCGAGGCCGCATATGAAGATAAGTGGACGACCGAGCTCTTAACCATCTTTAACACGATCGGAACCCGTGGTGTCGGTGAGATCGCTAAGCTCCTCGACGAGAAGGAGAAGACCAAGGAGCTACACAAGCACATTAAGAAGGCTCTCTCTCTCCGTACTCTCGGACCAGATGCTCTCTCATGGATCTGTCGTGAGCGTAATAAGTCCTCTCAGAAGAGCTTCACGCATGAAGTAGGTCTCGCAGTACTTAACACGATCGAGTTCGACTACCTCGAAGACGGTCCACGTAAGAGTAACCGTCTCCAGGCGCTCGTAATGGAGGATCGTGACCTCATCACAGACTTCCTCAAGGGAGTAGAGGCGAACGATATCAAGAACTTCGCTAAGAAGCTACTCGGATCACCAGCCTTCCCTGACCTAGACCGTAAGTCCCTCATGGCACGTATCATCAAGTCGTATCCTGAGACCGGTGAACTTCTTGCAGGTACTGTGACCAAGCGTGACAAGTCTCTCATCGTCTCATGGACCTCTCTCGAGCGTAAGAAGGAAGAATACCGTGACCTCGTCGAGAACCGTATCCCACAGAACATCAAGGATATCGCGATTGCTCGTAGTTATGGTGACCTTCGTGAGAACTTCGAGTACAAGGCGGCTAAAGATATGCAGGTCGTACTCAACCGTCGTAAGGGAGAAGTGGAAATGGAGCTCAATAGAGCAAAAGGTACTGACTTCGAAAACCCAGATACAGATGCAGTGAACGTAGGTACGATCGTCACTCTAGAGGGCGAAGGCGGAGTAACAGTAGATTACACGATCCTCGGTGCATGGGATGGAGATCCAGACCAGAAGATCCTCTCTTATAAGTCAGACGTCGCTCGTGGCCTCATGGGTAAACAACCAGGGGCTAAGGTGATGGTACATGACTTCGACACTGAGAAGGACGAGTCATTCGTGATCAAGTCGATCGCAGCATACAACAAGGGCTAAGAGGCTTAGCTTCTCGTTTATCAAAAAGGCGCACCAGTCGGTGCGCCTTTTTTTTGGGGTTTAAAGGGGCATTGGGCTTGGTCTAAGGGTTGAATCTAGATTCCGCAGTGATGAATTAACCGCAAAGGCGCCAAGACGCAAATTTTTGAAGGTGGAAATATGTTGATTCAGCCTTTTTTTTGATCGATTTATTTATTTTTATTGGTATTTATTTGCGTCTTGTCGTCTTTGCGGTTTGGTTTAATTCCCCCCCACAGATAAAAGGACAGACCTCTGAAATATCGCTATGCCAAAACCCTCACGGGAAATTTGAAATTAAAGATTTACTCAATTGAATCTTTAAAAGTGGAGCCCGCAGGGCGAATTGGGGAGCCAATGAATGCCTCCCCCCCGTTTACGGACTCCACAACAGAGAAAATAGTATAGAAATTTGAAGACCTCAAGCAGATACCAGTATTACTCATGTTTGTCCCTCTGTTACTGTTGGTGAGGTGTAGTTTCTGGGATGGGTATTGGATCTATCCAGTGGCAAAGTGCACTCCACTTCGAGTTTGAAAAACTCTTCGCCTTCTCTTTTGCAAAAAGAGACTCCTTGGTACTTTCGTGGAATTCCGCGTCTTTCGTGGTTGTGGTTTATTTGGTTATTGTTGAAGGAATGTAGCCCTTAAAATCAGGGTTTATCGGTGTCCATCTGTGGTTACTCCCTGAATGGCTCAACGCTTTGGCGGAGTTCACTTTAGTTCCCTTCGTGTTTTCAAAACTCTTCGTTTTAGTGCTTGGGTTCGGTGTCTATTAGGGGGGGAAGTATGTTGTTACATATTTAGCGTAATTACGCATTGTTTCGCGGTTAGTTTTCTCTCCATTTTGTCGTTTTATGCTCTTTCTGCGTGG
>WTJZ01000266.1 GCA_011524615.1 Akkermansiaceae bacterium
GGAACGTACGTAGGCATGATCGACCATAATGTCACCATGATCACCAATGCCCTCGGTGGCTCAGCACCCGCGACAGGATGCTTTGGTAAGCTCACTCACTAGTCTCTCATGAAGGATGTCATCGATAAAATGTCACCTGCTGGTGACGCGATAGGCGAACAACTCTCGGATCACCCACATGTCCCACTCGCGATCCATGACCTCACTGTCGCCTATCACCGCAAGCCCGTACTCTGGGATGTCGATCTCGATATCCCAGAGGGCAAGCTCGTAGGCATCATCGGACCTAATGGTGCAGGCAAGAGTACTCTCCTCAAGGCCTGCCTCAACCTCATCCCAAAGGCCTCGGGAGAAATCGGATTCTACGGCCTCCCCTATAAGAAACAACAATCCCAGATCGCCTACGTTCCCCAACGAGAGAGCGTGGACTGGGACTTCCCCGTCACTGTACTCGACGTAGTCGCGATGGGAACGTACCGCCAGCTAGGCTGGTTTAAGTGGGTCGGCAAGAAGCAAAAAGAACAAGCGATGCAGGCTCTAGAACAGGTAGGGCTCGCTCACCTCGCCGACCGCCAGATCAGCGCTCTGTCGGGAGGGCAGCAGCAACGCGTCTTCCTCGCTCGCGCCCTCACCCAGGACGCTCGCATCTATTTCATGGACGAGCCATTCTCCGCAGTCGACGCGGCCACGGAGGAGGCCATTATCAAGATCCTGCATAATCTGAATGCGCAGGGAAAGACCGTCCTCGTCGTGCATCACGACCTCTCCACCGTAGGGCGCTACTTTGACTGGCTCGTCATGCTCAATATGAGAGTAGTCGCCAGTGGACCAACCCAAGACATCCTCACTGTCGAGAATCTAGAGAAGACCTACGGCGGTCATCTCAGTATCCTCAGTGATGCCGCGCAGAACCTCATTACCGTGACCCGATGACTGAGCTCACTGCTACCATTGACTGGTCCGATCTCCTCGAGGTGCTCCTGCTGAAGAAGTATAATACCCGTCTCGTCATTCTCTCCACCGCCATCCTCGGGATGGTCTCCGGATTAGCAGGGTCGTTCCTGCTGCTGCGCAAGCGTTCCCTCATGGGTGACGCCCTCTCACATGCCACCCTGCCGGGAGTCGGAATCGCCTTTGCCATCATGGTCGCACTCGGGGGAACAGGCAAGGAACTCGGAGGTCTCTGGCTCGGAGCCATCATCTCAGGAGTCTTGGGACTAGCGACCATGCTCATGATCGTTAGAACGACCCGCCTACAGGATGATGTCGCCATGGGATTGGTACTCAGTATCTTCTTCGGCGCTGGCATCGCGATCCTAGGCTGTGTGACCCGCATGCCTGCTGGCAGTGCGGCCGGACTAGAGTCCTATATCTACGGGAAGACCACCTCCATACTCATGGACGACTTCCTCCTCATTATCACCACAGCTCTTGTCGGGGGCGTGACCTGCCTCGCACTGCGCAAGGAGTTCACGCTGCTCTGTTTTGATGAGAACTTTGGTAAGACCCAGGGCTGGCCTATGCTCCGTCTCGATATCATCCTCCTCTCTGTCGTGACGCTCATCACCGTGGCAGGTCTACAGTCGGTGGGGCTGATCCTGATGATCGCTCTCTTTATCATTCCCGCTGCGGCCGCACGCTTTTGGGCGCGTCAACTCTCGACCATGGCTCTCCTCGCCTGCGCTATCGGATTAGTCAGCGGCTGGCTCGGAGGAGCACTTAGCGCCCTCTTTTACCAACTCCCTGCTGGTGCCGTCATCGTCCTCGTGGCCGCTACCTTCTTCCTCATCAGCATGTTTTGCGCCCCCGCACGCGGGATCATCCCTCGCCTCCTCAGACGACAGGAGCTGAATAAAAAGGTCGGTGAACAACACATCCTCCGCGCCGTCTACGAACTCCTAGAAGAGTCCGCCCGTCACCAGCGTCACCAAGACCCAGAGGCCTTCCGTAAGGTCAAAAACCATGCCATCGAGCTCCCCCCCGTTCTGGCCAAACGAACATGGAGTCGCACCGAACTCAATCAACTCATCGCGCGCGCGCGGAAGAAGGGATACCTCAGAGCTGATAAGGGCACCACTCTACAACTCACCGAGGAAGGCTTTGGCCACGCCTCTCGCATCACGAGGAATCACCGTCTCTGGGAGATCTATCTCGTCACCCATGCCGACATTGCCACGAGCCATGTCGACCGCGATGCCGATATGATCGAACATGTCCTCGACCCTGACCTCGTTGCCCGCCTAGAGGAGGAATTACAGGACCAGTATGAGCCCGTACTCCCATCTATGCACGAGACCGCCACTCAACTAGGAGGTGCCATATGAACTGGACCGATAGTGATACCTGGATCGTGATCACCGCCATCCTATGCGCGACCGCCAGTAGCCTGCCGGGTTGCTTCCTCGTCCTTCGTAAGATGAGCATGATGGGCGACGCCATCAGTCATGCCGTCCTCCCAGGACTCGCCACCGCCTTTATCCTGACAGGCTCCAGAGCCAGCATCTCCATGTTCATTGGAGCCGTCGTCATCGGACTCCTCACTGCCCTCTTCACACAATGGGTCAGTAAGTTTGGTAAGGTCGACAAAGGAGCCTCCATGGGGATCGTCTTTACCACGCTCTTTGCGATCGGGCTCATCCTGATTGTCAAAGCCGCTGACCACATCGACCTCGATGCCGAATGTGTACTCTATGGCGCGATCGAAATGGTCCCTCTCGACACCCTCACCCTGGGTGCTCTCGAGATCCCCAGAGCCACGATCACGATCGGGATCATACTCCTCATTAATCTAGCGCTCATCATCGCCTTCTTTAAGGAATTCCGACTCAGCTCCTTTGATGAAAGCCTCTGCGACACCATGGGCATATCCTCTAAGTTTATGCACTACCTCCTCATGACGATGGTCGCGGTGACCACCGTGGCATGCTTTGAGTCCGTAGGTAGTATCATCGTGATTGCTATGCTCATCGCGCCTCCCGCAACTGCTCTTCTTGTGACCAAAAGGCTCGTCCCCCTGCTCTGTATCTCATGCCTCTTCGGCACCATGGCCGCCGTCATAGGTCACTCTCTCGCGCTCTCCATACCAGTCGCCTTTAACATCCCAGAGACCACGACCTCAGGAATGATCGCTGTCACCTCAGGCATACTCTTCGTCCTCACTTGGCTCAGCATCCTCTGGCTCCAAAGACGCCGCACCATCGTCACAGATCAGGCTGAGGGAGCTGACAGCTAACAGAGAACAGTTTTCAGTTCTTTTTGGCTCCCACGAAACTTTCAAACTTTCAAACTTTCAAACTTTCAAACTTTCAAACTTTCAAACTTT
>WTJZ01000284.1:0-1120 GCA_011524615.1 Akkermansiaceae bacterium
GTCGGCACTTGCTCCGGGTTTAATAACTCTTTTTGAAGCGATTGATCTGTAAAGTCAATTCCATCAGCAACAGCTCCAAACTCTCGCTCATACCACGCTACCTTTGCTCTCAATTCACGTATTTCACTCTTTGCTTTAGACTGCTCAGCGGAAGTGGCGAAGAGGGTCATTATCTCTAACAACATATGGTCGTCTTTCAGTAAGTGATTCTTCTCTAGGAGATCGCTGTCTCATATTCCATAACTTCTCCTTCACCATAGATCCGCTTAACGGAGTCACGTGAGAGAACAATAATCGTAAAGACGCCCAAAATAGTCCCCAACGGTGCTCCGAGACAAGCCACACAGGCCATCACAAAACTAAAAATCCGCTTCTTACGCTTCTTAATGAATCGACCTGAAACAATAAGCAAAACAGCACTAGCTTGACCAACTAGAAAGCTCCCTAACCCTATAAGAAAGAACATCCACCCCATAATCTGAGAAGGAAAATCCTCCCCTTCCTCAAACATAAAGCTCTCCTCCCCTATCAAGATAAACAGACCAACCGTCATGTGGATCAGCGGCATACAAGAAAACAGAGCCATCACCCCACCCACGATATAGTGCGCTAACGCCAAGCTGTTTAAATTCGATTCATCTTCGCTCATATATCGCGAAACGTAATACTACCATTACGACAAGGCAAGCCTGATTTTGAATGTAAATATTAAAATCAGCACACGTCCCCACACTTAATACAATCATGTATGATCACACATCCTTGCGACGCAGTAATAATCGATAAATGCGATCCAAGTAAGACACAGTTACTCCAATAAAAGCCAATAGCACATATGCCTGATAGATAAAAAAGGAGGGAACTTCGAAGTAGTAAGCGAGGCGACTAGTAAAGCAAATATCGATAACTATGATGACAACAAGGGCCAGAACCAATAAAGCGGTCACGCTCATTGCTTGCCTTATTCCGAACTTACTCAACTCTGCATCAGATTGAGTCTTAAAGTGTTCTTCATAGAGTTCCTTGAACTGCTGGTGGAATTCCTCTTCCACGAAGAGATCAATATTCACCAATTGCCCGTTGCCTCCCTCTAGTGCCCACACATAGCCATCCCTAGGAT
>WTJZ01000284.1:1220-3291 GCA_011524615.1 Akkermansiaceae bacterium
CATCACCCTTATTCCATTCCTCTTCGCCTGTATTAGCCAAGTATCTGCTGAGGAAACTCTCAAGATCACAGTCGAAAAGGTCGCTCCTGCAGTCTCTCGCCCTAAGGTACAATTAGCTCTCCTGCTAGACACCTCTAGTTCGATGGACGGACTCATTGACCAAGCACGTACGCAGCTCTGGAAAGTGGTCAACTCCTTCTCCCAAGTCACGCGAGATGAGCAAACCCCAACGATAGAGGTCGCCCTCTATGAATACGGTAATGACACTCTGAGCCTCACCTCTGGATATGTTCGTCAGGTCTCTCCTCTGAGTACAGAGCTAGATGATCTCTCTGAGAAACTCTTTGCTCTCCAGACGAATGGAGGCACAGAACTCTGTGGCACCGTTATACAGAAGGCGCTGGACCAACTCTGTTGGGATGACTCACCCTCGACCTATAAGGCCATCTTCATCGCTGGCAACGAGTCATTCAGACAGGGGAATGTCTCTGCTGATGAGCAATGTAAGCTCGCCAGCGAGCACGGCGTCATCGTCAATACGATCCACTGTGGCAGTGAACGCGATGGCATCTCAGGCGGCTGGCAAGCTGGAGCTCTCATTGCCAAGGGGGACTTCCTCACCATTGACCAAGACCAAGCCATCGCACACATCGTCGCCCCACAAGACAAGCTCATCATCGAACTCAGTACTCAACTTAACTCCACCTATATCCCATATGGTCAGGTCGGAAAGCAGAAGAAAGAAAACCAAGCGGCACAGGACAACAACGCATACCGAGAAAGATCCAAAGGCGCCGCGGTAGGAAGAGCAATTACTAAGAGCAGTAAGGTCTACAATAACGCCTCATGGGATATGCTCGACTTCGTAGAAGAATCACCAGCAGGGCTCGCTAAGCTCCAGAAATCAGACCTCCCGTCCGAGCTACAAGAGCTTACGCTCACAGAACAAAAAGCGTATATCGAGAAGAAGAGAGAAGAACGAACGGAACTCCAAAACCGCATTAATACTCTCAATAAAGAACGCGAAGCCTATATCGTACAACAGAAGAAGGTCCAGTCCAGCAAACCATCAACGCTCGATCAGGCCATTACAAAAACGATCCATCGCCAAGTACAACAGAGCGGTTACTCGGTGCAATAAGCTACCCTCTCTTTACGATTTACAAATCATACACCACCAATCATACCTGACATATGCCAACCATCCTAGTAGTAGAAGACGATGATGCCATACGCACTGCCATGGTAGACCTCCTCGAGGGGATGGGGTATGAGGTGCTCTCCGCTAGTGATGGTGAGAGTGGCCTAACGATGGCGCTCCAGCGCACCTACCATCTGCTACTCCTCGATCTAGTTCTCCCAGGCAGAAGCGGGTTCGACATCCTGCGTGAGCTCAGACAGCAAAAGCCAGGACAGGCGGTCATCATACTCTCCGCGAGAGGGCAAGAAGAAGATAGGATCAAGGGGCTCCAACTAGGTGCTGATGATTACTGTGTCAAGCCGTTCTCCGTGAAGGAGCTACTGGCTAGGATCGATGCTGTCCTGAGACGTACTCATGAGAGACGAGGACTCGCAGACCGTACCGAGATCGCAGGGTACACTCTCGATTCACTCACGAATACCCTCCAACGAGACGTCACCACCATCGAATTAGGAGAGAGAGAGTTCACTCTCCTCACCTACCTGTACCAAAACAGAGCTCGAGCTATCGCCAAAGATGAACTCCTACAGAATGTGTGGAATGTACGCCCTGAACTCACTGGATCTAGAACGGTAGAAATGCATATCGCTAACCTGCGCAAGAAACTACCAGCAGAACTAACGATCACTACTACTAGGGGAGTTGGGTATCAACTCCACCTACCATAGCCCCACTCTTATGCCTCGCCACCTCTTCATTACCAGCCTCGTCATCGCGCTCACCCTCCTCCTCTCTCTGATGGGGTGGTTCTCTGTCCGCATGATCAAGGTCGAGGCCGAATCTGCTCGTGCGAACCAAGCTCAAAAGCATGAAGAAGAGTTACGCCTGACCATCTGGCAGCTAGAGACAGCCGCCCTCACGATCTATAAT
>WTJZ01000010.1 GCA_011524615.1 Akkermansiaceae bacterium
TATGAGTCAGGATACTCACAAGGCATCTTTCTTGATCAACGCCAAAACCGTAAAGCGGTCGCTCAACGCGTCACTAGCGGTCAGCGCATCTTGAATACATTTTCATACACAGGCGCATTCTCAGTAGCTGCTGCCTCTGCAGGAGCGACTACAACTACGCTAGACCTCTCTCAACCTTACCTCGATTGGGCGAAGCGAAACATGCAGCATAATTCTCTCGCTCCTGAAGATCACTACTTCTGTAAGGGAGATACATTCCATTGGCTCAACCGCTTCTCTAAGTCTGGGCGCACCTTTCATGGCATCATCTTAGACCCACCTACATTCTCACGAGACGCCAAGGGCAAGGTATTCCGAGTAGAGAAAGACTACCATAAGCTAGTTAAGCTAGCATCCCAAATCCTAGAACCTGGAGGTTGGATCCTAGCATGTACCAACTGCCGTAAACTGGGAGCCTGGGAGTTCGAGCAACAGTTGCTCAAAGGTGCTGGCGAACACGCCACATTAGAATCTGCAGAAATGCCAGAGGAATACCCAGAGTCACCATACCTTAAGTCCTACTGGATCACGCTATGACGACCTCCCTCCTGATCGACAACTCTAACTCCAGAACCAAGTTCGCCCTTGCCCAGAACGGCAAGCTCACTGATTGGTCTCATATCATCCCCACTCCAGAGATTTCCCCCGAAACTCTCCAGCGTGGACTACAGGGTATCACCTTCGATCATGCCACACTGTGTTCGGTCGTCCCCCCTAAGCAACCGATCTTCCAAGAATATATTGGTGATCGCCTCCACACAGTATCAGCTGAGAGCAACCTAGGAATGGACATCTCCTACCCGACTCCAAAAGAGATCGGAGCCGATCGACTCGCCAACGGCGTCGCAGCCTTCCAAAAGTATGGAAACCCCGCTATCGTGATCGATTCAGGAACAGCTGTCACCTTTGACGTTATTGATGAAAATGGGACTTACGCCGGAGGAGTAATCGCACCTGGTCTAAATTTACTCACCGAATACTTCCCTAGCAAAACAGCTCTTCTTCCCCAAATCGAACTTTGCGAACCGTCCAGCTTCATAGGGCAATCCACGAAAGACGCCATGAATATCGGAGCTGTTAGCGGCTTCCGTGGGCTTATTAGAGAGATACTCACCGGCATCATCAATGAACTCCCCCAGCCTCCACATATCATAGCCACCGGAGGTGACGCACAACTCCTATACAAAGGAATCAAACGCATCAATGCCGTAGACCCACGATTAACACTCGAGGGCATCTTACACATCTCTGAGCTTAACCACAGATAGACGCCGATAAACACAGATCATCTATGTTAAAATAGGAGCCCTTCCGGTCACCCCCTCTATAATAAAAAATCTGTGCTAATCAGTTTCCATTAGTGGTCTAAAACAACCTCACAAAGATTCATTAAGGAAAGCCGTAAGAGGACTGGTAGCCTCTGCCTTTTGCCCCACCTTAGGTAAGCCTATTTCGTATGCCGCACGACCACACTCTACGGCATAGTGGAACGCCTTACCCATTTTGATTGGGTCTTGTGCTACGGCAATAGCAGTATTGACCAACACTGCATCAGCCCCCAACTCCATCGCTTCAGCAGCGTGACTTGGCGCGCCAAGGCCAGCATCAATCACTACCGGAATATTAGACTGCGCTATAATGATTTCGAGCTGATCTTTAGTCGCCAGTCCTTTGTTCGTTCCGATAGGAGCACCAAGCGGCATGACCGTTGCAGTCCCGACTTCTTCTAATCGCTTAGCCAATACAGGGTCTGCGTTAATATAAGGAAGCACGGTAAATCCCTCTTTAACTAAAGTTTCTGCCGCCTTAAGAGTCTCAATCGGATCAGGCAAAAGATAATTAGGGTCCGGATGGATCTCTAGCTTAATCCACTTAGGCAATCCTGCAGCTTCCGCTAGTCGGGCTAACCGAACCGCTTCTTCGGCATTCATCGCTCCACTCGTATTCGCTAAAATGAGGAACTTCTCTGGATCTACATAGTCCAAGATGTTAGCAAACACATCTCCTTGCCCCGACATATCAGCCCTCCTTAATGCTACCGTCACGATCTCAGCACCTGAGGTCTCGATCGAATCCTTCATCATCTCATTAGAAGAATACTTACCCGTCCCAATCATTAGTCGCGAGCGAAACTCTCTCCCTGCGATACTTAATTTAGATGTTCCTAGATCCATATGATACCAAATGTCATGACACATATATCGGCGCAAGTGAAATCAACCCGTCAAAAATAAAAAAGCGCCCTTCCACTACCGAAAGAAGCGCTCCTGAATGAATCAAATTCTTAAAACGGCACTATTTTCTCGTATACTCACCCAAATCACGAATCCAAATATTTCGGAACTCAACGGGATCATTATGCCATTGTAACTTAAGCGGTCCTTTTTCCGGCACCCCACCTTTCGGGTATTGAGCGACCTGTCTAAAAGTAGAGAGCCCCATAAATGGCTGCGCATGGTGAAGCACCACCCCATTCATGAGCACTGTCACTACTGCAGGACTCAGCAACTCCTTACTCTCCTTATCAAACTTGGCTGGCTCAAAGATGATGTCATAGCTCTGCCAT
Organism: Akkermansiaceae bacterium; assembly: GCA_011524615.1. Taxonomy (GTDB): domain Bacteria; phylum Verrucomicrobiota; class Verrucomicrobiia; order Verrucomicrobiales; family Akkermansiaceae; genus WTJZ01. The sequence continues at coordinate 2,606 of WTJZ01000010.1, forward strand.
TCTCCTTGCTCGACACACGGATTCACCAGAGGCGGATACTGTCCATACATCGCACCCGCCTGGCCATCAGCATAAGTTACATTCGTATGACTCTCCTGAACTTGAATCTCGTACTTCCCAGCAATAAAGACGCCACTGTTACCTCCTTTTTGACCCGAAATCTCACGACCAGCAGGGATACGATACTCCAGGTGAATTTGACATTTTCCAAAATGTTCTTTTGTCTGCAAATACCCTGGAGCAGCAACTAACGCTCCATCCTTAATCGGCCACGGTTTCACGAACGCATCCGTAGATGTCCCATCAAACAACACCGTCGCATCCGAAGGTGCAGTTGTGTGAAGCGCCGAAACCCCTGTAACTTTCTCAGGATGAGGCCGTTCAACATCATGAACGCGATAGCCAAACCCAGGAATGATCGGTGTAGGAACAGGATTCGCTCCTAGCCCAAGAGTAAGTAACAATAAACAAGCAGTAGTAGTAATACGCATAATCAGATTTATACATATTACATCACCACCATAGACGTGTACAGAATTTTCTCACTCAGCCAAATCAAGCCATTGAGTGAGAAAACTTATCAAACAGAACTACGCTCCTCCAGCCGCAGCCAACTGCTCAGGAGAAATATTCTGAGGAATAAAGGTGTAACCTA
>WTJZ01000253.1 GCA_011524615.1 Akkermansiaceae bacterium
GCTCTGTATTTCCCTATTCGGTTTTCAAACTGTGGAAGTTTCTTACGCCATTTGTCATGGAGTTCTTTTGGCGCATGCATAGCGGCATGGGGAATGGCTGTAGGGATGTAGCAGAAGAAGGGCTGACCAGCTTTTGCGTTCTCTTCAATGAACTGGTAGGCGTCATTCATGATGAGATCGTGCACATATGTCTTCTCATCCAGTGGGATTTCCTCGCCATTACGAACATAGCTACTCGGATAGTATGTGTGAGCCACTTGTTGATTCTTCCAGCCACAAAATTGGTCAAACCCTTGGGTGCTAGGCAGCTCGACAAGAGTTCCATTGGTCGCGCCTAAGCCCCATTTACCAAAGGCACCAGTGGTATACCCCTGAGACTTAAAGAGTTCAGCTATGGTCGTGAGCGATGGGGGAATAGCGGCTTCTATTTCTTCTCTATTTCCCCTGAGGTAGTTGTTACCGGAGTCGATTCCAGTCATTAAGACTGCGCGCGAAGGAGAGCATACGGTATTACCAGAATAATGGTTAGTAAACTTGATACCTTCAGAAGCAATCCGGTCAATATGAGGAGTACTCAGCTTGGTCTGTCCATAACATGAGAGGTCACCGTAACCAAGGTCGTCAGCTAGGATGTAGATGACATTGGGGCGATTTTGAGCCTGGGCAAGGCATATACAGAAGACAATGAAGGAGCTGAAGAAAAGAACTAGGGGCATGGTTACTTGATTTTACAGACTACGGGATGGATGACTATCAATAAGAAGTAATCTGTATGTAATATGAAGGTGTTCGAGAGCGTTACGCCGTAGAATTGAAGAAGATTACATACGCAAAAAAGCCTCACGAATGTGAGGCTTTTTGAAATGATTGTAGAAAGAAGAAATTACTTAGTACCTGAGACGTAAGCAGCTTGGCTCATACCAGCTTCGATCTTCTTCTCACCACCGTGCCAGCTCATCATAGAGCGGAGGCGTGTACCAACTTCTTCGATTTGGTGTGCAGCTTCCTCTTCACGGATTTTGCTAAACTTCTGGTATCCACCTTCGTATTCAGCCATCCACTCACGAGCGAATTCACCTTCTTCAATCGCTTTGAGTTGCTCTTTCATGCGCTCTTTAACAGAAGCGTCGATGATCTTAGGTCCAACAGAAACGTCACCCCACTCAGCAGTTTCTGAGATAGAGAAGCGCATACCAGCGATTCCAGATTCGATCATGAGGTCAACGATGAGCTTAAGCTCGTGAAGACACTCGAAGTATGCCATCTCAGGTTGGTAACCCGCTTCAACGAGAGTTTCGAAGCCAGCTTTAACAAGAGCTGATGCACCACCACAGAGAACAACTTGCTCACCGAAGAGGTCCGTGTTGGTTTCTTCACGGAAGTTTGTTTCGAAGACACCACCACGCGTACAGCCGAGACCTTTCGCCCAACCGAGTGCGATCTCGAGAGTGTCACCTGTTGCGTCTTGGTGGATTGCAACGAGACCAGGAACACCTTTGTTCTGAGTGAACTGGCTACGAACGGTGTGTCCAGGACCCTTAGGAGCAACGAGAGCAACGTTTACGTCTTCTGGAGGAGTAACGAATCCGTAGTGAACAGCGAAACCGTGAGCGAAGAAAAGCGTCTTACCAGCGGTGAGGTTAGGAGCGATGTCTTTTTCGTAAAGAGCTGGGATGACTGTGTCAGGAGTAGCGACCATGATCACGTCAGCTGTAGATACAGCTTCTGCAACATCCATAACTTGGAAACCAAGCTTGGAAGCAACTTCACGTGACTTTGAAGTGGCGTGAAGGCCGATGATTACTTCACATCCGCTGTCCTTGAGGTTAAGAGCGTGTGCGTGACCTTGTGATCCGAATCCGATAATCGCGAGTTTGCGTGACTTAACCGCATCGATATTCGCGTCTGCATCTGTGTAGATTTTAGCTGCCATTTGTTTGATTTTAAATTATGAAGTTTGGGGAACGTGCCTGTAATAATTAGATGCGTCAAGCATGGCTTTTTTAAAATAGAGAAAAGTTTTGCAAATGGAGGTGATTTATGGGTTTTATGGGGCATTAATTCAGCGAATAAGACTTATGATTCACCCGACAGCCATAATTGCACCTGATGCCCATGTTTCTGAGAATGTAGAAATTGGTCCATATTGTGTGATAGGGAGCGGTGTGACAGTAGGATCTGGGTGCCGCTTGCATGCGCATGTTGTCATTGAGCGTAATACTTCGGTGGGGACGAACTGTGAATTCTTTCCTTTCTCAGCCATTGGAGGGAAGACGCAAGACTTGAAATATGATGGGGAGCCGACGACGCTAGTGATTGGTGACTATAATGTTTTTCGAGAAAATACGACGATTCATCGTAGTACGAGTAAGACGGTGCCGACTCGAATAGGGAATCATAATCTGTTTCTAGCGTATTCGCATGTGGCGCATGATTGCCAAGTAGGGAATCACATTATTTTTTCAAATAATGGGACGATTGCAGGGCATGTGACGGTTGATGATCATGCGATTATTAGTGGGTTGGCAGGAGTGCATCAGTTCTGTAGAGTAGGGAAGCACAGTATCGTTGGGGGATGTACCAAGATTGTGCAAGATATCCCGCCTTATATGATTGTTGATGGTAACCCTGCGGTAGTACGCGGGATTAACTTAGTGGGGATGCAGCGCAGAGGTTTTACCAAGGATCAAATTCGCGAAGTGAAAGAAGCGTATAAGGCACTCTTCATGAAGAAGGATATTGCTCTTGGGACGTTGGTGAATAGTTTGGCCAGTGCGCAGGGACTTGCTGCGGAGATTCGCGATTTCGTTGAGTCTTCAGAACGAGGTGTGACTCGTTAATTTGCTCCTACCTTTAGGTGAGGTGCTCTCGTTCCTCACTGCTTTCATCGCACTTCCTAGAATTGCTTAGAGTTGTGGGCAAAATAAGAGGAACACAGGCTTCGCTATTGTGAAGGGGGGCAGAGCTTTTCCTCTTTTTCTGTGAGGTCTTTATTGGACTCAACTTACAAGGGAACATGGTATGAAAAAAGCGAGCTGTTGCTCGCTTTGAAAAAGAGATGTGTGCCAGCACCTTAGAGATTGCTCATGTCGATGAAGCCTTCGAGCTTACGGATACGAGTTGGGTGACGCATCTTACGGAGGGCTTTGGCTTCGATCTGTCGGATACGTTCCCTAGTGACTTGGAATTGGCGACCAACTTCTTCGAGAGTACGAGAGTAACCATCTTTAAGTC
>WTJZ01000171.1:0-1302 GCA_011524615.1 Akkermansiaceae bacterium
CATACAGTGACACCACCCTCCTGAGCGCTACGGCAGCGGGCTGCTCGAGCTACGCCCATGTCAAGACTCAGCTCCCCTACGCGCTCACCGCTGGAGCCGGAGCACTCGCCCTCTTCTTTATAACCGGATCCTGTATCGTATAACGCAGAAGGCTTTCAGAGAACCCCCATCATCCTTAATTCCGCCTATAGAAAACCGCAAAGACTCAAAGCCGCTAAGAATTAAAAATAATTTAGATAAACTGCCTTTGTGCCTTCGCGACTTTGCGGTTCAAATCCAATTGCTGCGTTTAGGAAACCTCTACAAAACGCCAGAACAAGGAGCTCACCAATTCTGGCTAGAGGGAGGCCTTGATCACCACTCGCCATGGTGCAGGATGCCCCTCGATGGTGAGGCTTCGGTCCTCGGCATCGAGATAATGGGAGAGAGACTCAAAGGTCATCCAGTCTGTTTGGCGCTGCTCATCTAAGGTTGTTTGGCAGAGATCCACAACCTCGATGGTCTTGAAGCGCACCTTGCGCAGCCAACTCTCAAGCATCGCGACTGATGGCAAGAAGTTCACATTCTTCATCTTAGCATAGCGGCCCTCAGGTACGAGACAGTCGGTCACGCGATCATATGCAGGAGGCAGCACGATCGTCTCGAGGATAAACTCTCCCCCCTTGACGAGCAGGTCTCGACAATGCGCCAAGTGCTCTAAGGGGGACTTCTGATGATAGAGCACCCCCATCGAAAAGATGACATCAAAGCATGGCGCCACTCTCGGTAAATGCTCCACCCCGATCGGTAAGATCTCAGCACGCTCCTCCTGTCCTGCCAGATGCTGCATCACCTTGAACTGCATCACATACGGGATATACGGATCGATCCCCAGCGCCCATGCCGCTCCACGCTCTAGCATCCTCCAGAGGTAGTATCCATTACCACAGCCGATATCGAGCACGGTCTTCCCTGTCAGATCGATCGCCTCCTGTACGCGCTCCCACTTCCAATCCGAGCGCCACTCCGTATTGATGAATTGATCACCGAGCTGAAACGGCCCCTTTCGCCATGGGTGAAAGGTCATTAAAAGGTCGGCTGGCACAGGCTGACCAGCCCCAAACTCTAGCCGCCCATCTCGCACGACAGCCTGAGGAGCATCCATCTGTGGTAACTCCGCGAGTGCCTGCTTCCACTTGCCCACATCTCCGCGATGATTTTCTGAGAACCATGATGCCTCCTGATCTCTGAGACCAGCGACCCACTCTGCTAACTTAGGCTCCTCTGCTAGGCGTGCATACCATGACTCATATTCTGACATAG
>WTJZ01000171.1:1402-3220 GCA_011524615.1 Akkermansiaceae bacterium
GACTTCTACGACCTCGTCAAGGCGGACCACTACATCAAGAACTACCTCGGGATCGACTACCCAGAGATCAATATCTGCGACATCTGGTCTGAACTCGCCTCCAGCTACGTCCCCTTTACCATCGAACAAATCGAAGAAATCGCCGTACGCTATGAGGCGGCCGTCAACCCGGTCTGGCCGATGCCTCATGCCGTCTCGACAGTCGACCAGCTCCAGCAGCTAGGACTCAAGACCGGACTCATTACCAATGCCCAGTTCTACACCCCATTACTCTTCGACGCTCTCATCGGCCGCTCTATCCATGACCTAGGGTTCGACCCTGATCTGTGCGCCTACTCTTTTATCGAATTAAAGGCGAAACCCGGCACCGCCCTCTTCCAAAAAGTGGTGAATGGACTCAACGACGCCAACATCCAACCCCACGAGGCACTCTACGTCGGTAATGATATGCTCAACGATATCAAGCCCGCCGCCAAAGTCGGGTTCAAGACCGTCCTATTCGCTGGAGATCAACGCTCCCTCCGCCTGCGCCCAGACCATCAGATCACCGCTCCAGACGCCATTATCACCAGTCTTGAGCAGATCCTCGATCTTATTGATTAACCAATGAGGGGGCCTCCCTGTGGTTAAACCACAGGTTCACCCTTACGCCGTTATTAATGGTAGTGAGTTAGTTCAGTATCACCTCACAGATGGTATTACTCTACAAAGCTGAGTTCAGCTGATTGAATAATAGGCTTAGAGATATTCTCCGTCGTATCACGTAGCTTCACTTCATACTGGAATCCATATCCTGCAGGCAATGCCGAGGCATCTAATGTTGCAGCCTCACGCTTTACTACCTTTGAGAAACCTGGCGTATAATCATAGCGCTCCGAAACATTCTGCCAATCTGTCCACTGATCAATATCACCATCATTATCCGTATCAACGCCTAAGCGAGCCTCTACCGACTCCACCCAAGGCCCTGTGCTCACATAATCCTTATTCAGCTGTGTCACGAGATAAAACTGTCCATTCGCAAACGTAACGTCTGGATCAGGGTGCCCATGACCAATCTTGCCACAATACTCAAACTGCTCATCGATGCTCGATGAGGTGAGCCATGCCACACTCATATTATGTCTCCCATGCTCGTTCGCTTCATCATAATCACTAAAGAGGTAGTATTGCTCGCCGATTGCGATGGCCGCCCAGTCACCATAAGCATCCTGCACTGGAAGGTGTACTTCATACTCAGCTGTATTCGTCTTATAGTTGGCAGGATCTTCAGACTTCCAGTGAGGGTGCTGGTAGGTCTTAATCTCTCCGGTGGGCTTCGTACGGTAGTCCACAGCCGGCTTGCGCAACTCAAACGGTTGGATGCCATCTGGGCTCACCGCATGACTTCCCAGGGGAGAATCCCATGAACGCGCCGACGCGTTAATCGGAGTCCAATCTTCCGAAATCATATGAAACTGTCCATCTAAGGTACGAATCACTCCACAATCAGATCCATGTGATGGGTCATGAAAGACCATCCCCATATTTTTACCAGGTTTACCATCAAAGAGGTTCTCATCAATATACAAGTGCGGGTCTTGGTCGTTCGGAAAGTCGAAGTAAAAGTACGCTTTACCATCTACATACTCCGCAGTCGTCATCCAGCGCGAAAATGTCTCCGTAATGGGGCCAAAGTGTACCCAGTTCTCCATATCCTTACTCTGCCAAGCATGATAACCTCCTAACGAACGCGTTGTCCCAGATTCTGCATTAAATTGACGCGGATCCGCTGTACTTGTCAGAGGTACGTCAAACCCCTCAAGCTCCACTGGCTTG
>WTJZ01000062.1 GCA_011524615.1 Akkermansiaceae bacterium
CGCGTAGAGGTGTTAAGAGGCTGTCATGTTTACTCCCCTTCAAAGACTCGTTCAATCGATCCGTATTTCCCAGAATAATCGTTAAGGGGGTACGTAATTCATGACTAATATTAGCGAAGAAATCAGTCTTCATCCGGTCCAACTCTGTTAACTCTTCATTTTTCTCCTCCAGAGCCTTAGATTGAATCGTTGTCTGTAACTTAAAGCGATACTCGTTCTTCCGAGTGATCTCGTAGAAGTGAGCGCCGAAGGCAACGAGACAAGCATTTGTCGCTAGGAAGAAATAGTTATTAACGATAACAGCCGTCGTAATCGTACCATCAGATAATACAATACTCAACGTGTACACTCCGATGACACAAAGAGCCATCAGTATAGAGAATTTGGGAGACCACTTCAAAACGACAACGAGACCTACCAGAATAAGGTTTAAACCTGCATAGTAAGGAGAACTGGCACCCTCTGTGTCATAGATCATAAAGGAGATCATGAACAGCACAGGAAAGGTCAGAACCTGTGCATACTTAATCTTCACTTCATTACTAAAATGGTCCACCTTGAGTAAAAAGTAGACCATCAGTGTTGCTACTGACGCAATACAACGAATAACGAAGAACTTACCGAAGCTCTCTGGGTAGGAAAAATAGTCCAAGATAAAGCCTGCCAAAATAAGGACTGCCGCCACTACGGCAGTCACTTTAGCATTTCTGACCTTCTCCGGAAGTTCGTGTTTATCAAAGGCCTCCTTGAAGGCCATTTCGTCATTACTCATTAACAGTAGACTTAACTTCTAGGAACACATTAACACCAGTTGTATCTCTAAAAATTTTAGATTCCACCGGTGTGGTGATCCCATCTGTAAGATTTAGCATCTGCTCATCTGTACGATAGATTAAGTTCCAGTCCATGACATATTCCATCCATTTACTAACAGGATTGTCAGACGATACATTTGTCACCAAGACTTCTCCCTCATCAGAGATCATACTATGGAAGAGTGAGACGAGGCGTGAGCACACCTTCTGCGAGAGGTAATCGAAGAGTCCTGCACAGTAGACTAAGTCATACTTTTCTCCGGACACTTCTCCCTTCGATGCTTCCTTAATCACCTGATTCACAGACTTCTGGATATACGTAATCTTCGTATCTCTCCCGGCCTCCATGCGCTTCTGATCCAGTCGCTCTTTTGTCTGCTTTAATGTATCATCATTAAAGTCTAGGAGAGTCACCTCTATCACATCAGAGACATCTTCATCATTCATCACTCTGAAGATCTCTTCCGCAGGCCCACATCCGAGATTAAAGATGCGAAGCTTACGGTTTTGACGAATCGCCTGTTCGGCCATTGCATGAATCTTATCTTCTAGAATGTTAATACGGTTGCGGTGCGCCTCTGCTGGAGGCGACTTGAGGAAGGTATAGTTGATCAACTTGGCAAATGCGGAACTCCCTGAGAACTCTTGCTTAAGGATCATATTCACCATCTCAAAATCCCCCGCATAGCCTAGCGGCTTTGTATACGTCCTGTATAAGAACGGTGCACACATGATAATTGGGTGGAGTTGGCGACGAATAAAGGCCTTATGATTAGCTACTTCTGCTGCCGGCACTTGATCCGCAGCCTGGCAAAAATCCAAGACCAACTTGTGAAAGCGCTCCGCAATCATCGGTTCTAGCGAGCGGAACACCTCATGCTCCAACTCCTGACGCTCCGAAGCACGAACCGAGCGAATCCCTAAGTCCACCTTTTCCAACCACTGACGCAACCCTGTGAAGAGCTTTTCTGTCTCAAAGGCCACCAACTTCATCGGAGCGATTACCTCGTTTGCCAGATCCCACTCATTCAGATATTCCTCCAGTTGCTTTGGCATATCCGTGGATACAGAGCCAGAGGAAACTCTAACATCTAACCAAGACTCACCTAAGGTCACCTCACAGACGATTACCCCGCCAGTGTTAACGAGGTTGCTCACTGTAGCCCTACCGGAATACAATACCCTATTGTCGGAAATAATCTGAAAGTCGGAGAGAACCTCTGACGTCTGGAGTATGCTGTACGGGTTGTACACTTCAAAGACGACAGAGTACCGTTTGAGGCGTAGAACTGTCGCAGACAGGTGTACACCTTGACCATTTATAAATGAAATGGTGAGAGAAGATTTATTTTCAACAATAGCAGTGCTACTCATAGGTTGGCTTTATAGTTATTAGAGTTCGTAGGTTAGGGTTAACATAAGCGAATTAGCTTCGGCTTGATAATCGCCATTCAGGCCTTGGGCGTTCTGTGTAACAGTCCGCTCTGAAAATGCATATTGGTATGCTAGATACCACGAGAGTTGCTCGTATTGTCGTCCTAGCCCGCAACTTAACCAATGACGGTCAGCATCTGATACCGCAGGGTTAAAGGTACTATCGGGTAATGAGTTTTGGTTATAAACGTAACCAGCTGAGAAGCTCCACCCATTATCCGTCACATAAGTACCACCGAGTTCGTACATATAGCTGGTATCCCAATCAAAGGCGAGGGCTTGATTCGCAACTCCGCCTTGCGGTGAAACTGTATTCAGAGAATCCCAATTAATCCATTCTACACTCACTCCCAGATCCCACTTCGCTGAGGGGGTAAAGTTATAGGATAACGCAGCTGTTGCTGGAAGAGCAATACCATTGTACGCCACAGCATTTTCTAATCCCAACGCAATCACGCGTTCCGTACCTTCTAAGTCAAGAGTCGGAGCATAACGGTAGGTAAAACCAACATGGTGACTATCCGTAACCGAATACTGCGTGCCTAATGAAAAGCCAACTCCGTTGTCCTGTCCCTCGATCTCTAGTGCCTGCGCACCAAATGCGAATTCAGTACTATGGATATCGAGTGTAGCTCCAATGTTCCATTGAGACGTAGCTTCGTACCCAAGAGCAAAACTATACACCGTGTCACTTACACTATTTTCCGTAGCATAAGTAGTCATGGGCGCATCTGACCACTCAGTTCCTAGACCAAATGGCACAGTCACTCCGAATCCTGCAGTCAGCCGGTCAGTCAGTGGGTGCGCTAGATAAAAATGGGGGACATACTGGAGTTCAGTTGTGGTACTAACAGATCCTGTGGCCACTTGTGAGTGAATCTGTAAATCCACAGCATAGAGACCCGCTGATAAAGTAGGGCTCTTGACTTGGCTCAATCCGGCTGGATTATAAT
>WTJZ01000238.1 GCA_011524615.1 Akkermansiaceae bacterium
CTACATATATGGTGCTGGCTCCTTAATCCTCAATAACTCGAATCTGGCATCTTCTGCTAACTTAATAATAGACAATCACATCCAGTTAGAGAACTCCTCTCTCAAGACTGGATCCCAGCTCAGGCTCTTGTCAGGTGGAACGCTCGAAATCATTGGTTCTAACGTCACCTCTCAGTCTCAAACCTTCTGGGGAGGGTCTACAGGTCTCTTTAAGTTCGTGTTCGATGAAGCCGGTATTAGCCACCATTACAACACCGTATGGGGCTACTACGCTGCTGCGCAAATAGCCGTCGAAGCTGGGGATTTCGAGGGCACTGCCGGAACCTACCTCCTTCTCAAAAGTAATTCCACAGGTAATCTGTCTACTTTTTCGGATGATAATATTACGGTCTCAGGATTCGATGAACTAGGATACAATGCCGTAGTCACCCAGAATATCTTAGATGGTTATAATGTGGAGCTTGTCCTAACCAATAATGAGTACGGCGCTTGGTGCGATTCACACAATATCCCTACCAACCTCCGTCATATCTCTGCCGATGCAGATAGGGATGGCGTCCCAAATCTAGTAGAGTTCGCGACTGGCAGCTCTCCAACACTCAATACTGACCGCTCGGTAGAGCTTTCCGAGACCAATAACGCTCCCACCTTTAAGTTCAGAAAGCGCAAGACCTCTGCCCTGCTCTACACGGTGGAAACATCAACCGATATGATCAACTGGGCAGAAGACCCATCTCTGAGTCTTGACACGACTGCGCATGACCTCGAATACGACCAAATCACCGTCCCACTCCCTTCTGAAGAGAATGCCCCCAAGTTCTTAAGATTGAAGATTTCTATGTAAGGACTTAGCGCCTCTGTTGGGCTCTAAAAGCGCTGCAGAGGCGGTCATCCTAAAGTCACTTCGTCATAATTTCCACATGAGAACTGTTAGGGAATACTACACTTCGTGCCCAAGCGAGATCCGATTCGCTGACAATTAACCTTTTTAAGCCTTTAGCGTTTATCGGGCAACGCCTTGAAGACAAGATCTCAACTTCACTTAAATCTAGCTCTTCAACTTGTAACTCCCCAAGGTGCTCTACTACTAGTTCGCCTGACAACTTTAAGCACTTTAATTTGAAATACGGTAAAATTTTAAACTTACCTTGCCAATAAGGCAGAAACAGCTTCCCTTTAACATCAAATACAAGCGTTCCAGTCTTATCATCATAATATTGTTGCCCCTCTAGATGTTCTCTATTGTAGAATCGTAGCATCTCCAGAAAAATCGGTGATAAGTCTTCATCTTTTTCGCGAAAACTGAAATCCCTCTTTAGCATTTGATGTAACCAAATAGTCTCCATTCCCTGGTCATCAATCATGATTCGGAGTACGTCCACTAACTCACTAATCGATGGTCTCTGTCGTAATGAATAGGATCTCCCACTATATTGTTTCGCAAATTGAAGATAATAGGCAACTGCACCAGTGTCCCCTTTTACCGGTTCGAATTGATTTACTGCATCAAAGTCCAAAAGAAAAAAATAATAATGTACTAACCTCCACCTAGCTTTAATACAGTCAGGCTCAATTTTGTAAGCTTGCTCATACAGCCAGATCGCTTCCTGGATCTTTTGCTGATCATATTTGCCATCGGTATTGTTTGGTGCAAACATTCGCTTATCAGCTTCACTAATCATCACATCCACAGCGGAATCAATCTCCGGCAACGCCTCCTCGATGACCCCCAGTTGCGACGACAGGTCGTCGTTTACCTCCTTAGCCTCACCTAACTCGCTGGCGACCAAGAGCCGCTGCTTCTCTCCCTCATTAACCAGTATATACGCACCCGTGACCAGTACACTCACGAGTACGGTGAAGAAGGAGACCGTCATCGTCATTTGCATATGTCTCGAGAGGAGGAGTGTCATCCTGCGCAAGACAGATGGATTCTCAGCTAGAGTCGTTCCGCGATCCAGATAGAGATTCACCTCTTGCAGGAGCTCATGTACCGACTGGTAACGATACGAAGGCTCCCGGCTCATCGCCTTCAATACCACCGCCTCTAAAGCCCGCGGAATCTCTCGCCCCGGATAACGGTTTCTAAATGACACTAGGTCTTCATTCGCCGTACGGTCGAGTACCTCTTGCTTTGCTCCTACGTAAGGAGGCTCCCCTGTTAGGATAAAGTAGAGTATACAGCCTAAGGAATAGAGATCCGTAAGGTGAGTCTTCTCACCTTCATTCGTTACCTGCTCGGGAGCCATATACCCTAGGCTCCCCTTGACCTCCCCGACTAAGGTTTCTACTCGCTCATAATCACGCTCTTCATCATGAGAGAGTGACTTCCAGAGTCCCCAGTCACAAACCAAGACCTCCCCAAACCGATCACACTGAATGTTATCAGGTTTCAGGTCGAGGTGTAGCACCTTCTCGGAATGAGCATATGCCATCGCATTACAAATCGTCGCATAGATCGTCAAAAGCTCCCGCAAGGAAGCCCCCTCCGCCACAACATCCTTCAGCGTACGGTTAGCCTTCAGATCCATTGTGAAGTAACTGCGCCCCGTCGCCTCATCCTCCCCGATATCTAAGACCTTAATAATATTCGGGTGCTTGAGGGATGCTGTTAACCACGCCTCATGAAGGAAGTATTCATTGTACCCTCTATCTATATCATCGCGTACCGTCGCATGGGCGACAAACCGCTTGGTATCGCGGTCATAGCACTTTTTAACCTCTTTAATAGCGCCCTTACCTAAGGACGTAAAGTCGACATAACGCCCCTCAGAATCATCAAAGGAAATGTCCCCCCCTAAGTAGAGGTCAACCAGCTGCTCCTTGTCAAAGCCATCCATGACCGACTCACTCTCCTGCAGGTTCCAGATCTTGAATCACCTGGCTAATTTCCAGCCTCAGCTTCCGCTTAATGCGGTCTCGATACTTATAGATCGTGTGTACTTCTAGACCTAGGCGATCTGCTAATACTTGGGCACTCGTCCCATTGACCGACTCTATAAACATCTCAATGTAGTAAGGCTTAAAGTGGGAGCTCACCTTCTCGAGAGCCAGTCGAGTCACATACTGCTGCCACTCAGACTCGATCATCTGATCAATCTCGATCTCTTCCCCCTCTAGCTGGATACTCTGGTTACTGATGTAAGACCCATCGCGCTGCATACTCGCATTAGACTTACGAAAGGTTTCAATCGCAATAT
>WTJZ01000226.1 GCA_011524615.1 Akkermansiaceae bacterium
GGCCTTTCACATACTCCGCCAGGCTGGAGTGCCAGCAGTGAACCTCGACCTCATGTTCTCAACTCCTGGCCAAACGGTTAAGTCATGGGAGGCGACCCTCGATCAAGCAATAGATCTCCGGCCAGATCACCTCTCCTGCTATAACCTCACTTATGAGGAAGATACCGCATACTTCGACAAATTCCTCTCCGGAGATTACACCGATGAGCCAGAGAAGAACGAGACCCTCTTCTCCCTCGCTGACCGTAAGCTCTCGGAGGCAGGTTACCTTCATTACGAGACCTCTAACTATGCCCTTCCGGGATCAGAATCCATTCACAACAGAGGATACTGGCGAGGTAATCCATACCTCGGAGTCGGCCCATCCGCGGTAGGCTGTGTTAACCGTGAGAGACGTAAGAACATCTCTGACACCGCAGCCTACATTCAACAAGTCTCTCAAGTCGGCCACGCTCTAGAGGAACATGAGCTCCTAGATGATGAAGCATGGAGACTCGAGCGCCTCGCACTCCAACTCCGTACTATTGATGGTATTCCGCTCTCTTACGCCTCACCGAGTGACCCGACTCCACTCATCGATCACGGGCTACTCTCTCTAGAAGACGGCATCCTCAAGACGACCGCACAGGGCGCCCCCCTCGTCGATTCGATCGTCGAATACCTCGCCTAGTCAGCTATCCTAATAAATTCAGGGCCCGCCTTCGCCTCCCCAGCTACTACCTAAGCATCTAAAAGGTGAAGGTTCTTTTCCCGTCTATCTCTCTGCTAGCCGCTACAGCATTATTGACTGAGAGCTTCATCACATTGGGCCGCTCCACCGCACAGAAGAGCTCTTTAATTCCTACTCACGAGGGCCATACCTCCTGCTCTTTAGTTAGCAAAAAGCCCACTATACGAGGTCTGAGCGGACTTCTAGGCACTTTTCCAGAATATAAAAAATATGAATTCGCAAAATATTCCAAACGTTACGATTTTATTCCAAAATCAACATTTTACTTGAAAAGAAAATCAATACATTTATTGTCATATCTCATCATGTCAAAACACGCCAAGCTATCTCCCGAAGCACAGAAAGCATTAGCGAACCAAAACCGCAAAGCTCTCATCACTAGCCTCATTGGCGCCATTGGCGCGATCGGACTCATTGGTGTCATCCTCGCATCTCTCGCTATCTTCATCCCTGTAGAAGAGCCAGATGTCATCATCTCATACAGCGTCCCTGACACCAATTCAGACTCAGACCCAGAACCTACCGTCAAACCTGTCACAAGAAGTACAGCTACCCCCTCACCTTCCTCCTCCGCCGCAGACATCATCTCATCAGTCTCTATCGACACCGTCTCTATCCCTACCCCCACGGAAGATACCTCCTTCGAATCTGCAGACTTCGGTAGCAATGATGACTTCGGCGAGGGGTTCGACTTCTCGGATGATATCGCAGACTCAGAAATGACTTTTTTCGGATCTTCTTCAGGATCTGGACTCCGGGGCTTTCTGTACGATTGTAAGCAAAATACGAAAAGTAAACCTAATAAACTGGGGTCGATTTATTCCGCAGGAGGAGGCTTCTCCCATCTCACTTCTGCTTTCCAGAAAGAACTCCGCAGTGTCATCCGCAATAAGTTTAGCGAAACAACCCTTAAAGACTACTTTCGTCACGATTCTACCCTAAAACTTAACTATCTCGTCATCGGCAAAGAAAAGGCATCCGTCGGGCCTGCCGCCTTCGGAGCTGAAGGTGTTATCTCTCCATCAGGCTGGATTGTGAAATATGAAGGGGTCCTCGCACAAGATCACCCTAAAAAAGTCAAGTTCTACGGACGATTCGATGACGTTCTCCTTGTCTACGTTAATGGTAAACTCGTCCTCGATGGTTCTTGGAACGATGGATACTCTAGTCAGTATAACAGCATGGATACTCGTAACGACCTGCCTAAGGTCTTCGGCCCTCCATTCAAGGCAGGTAAATTCATCAAGCTCAGAAGAGGAGATAGCCTTACTGTTATCGTGGGAGAAGTTCCTGGTGGTGGACTCACGGGCGGACTCTTCATTGAAGAAGAAGGCGTCGAAAACCCATCGCTTGCTGCTGGTGGAGAATTCCTACCTATCCCGTTCTGTACAAGTCCCCTATCAGAGGCTGATCTCAAGTCTCTAGACGAGCGAAAGATCAAAGTATGCACTACTGACATCCCACACTTCCCTATCAAACAGTAAGTAGAAGTGTCGTAAATTATAATCAACAATACCCCAACAGAGCACATATGATAGGTCGTCTCCCCCTATCATGCCTCAACACGTAGAATTATCTCCCACCGCTCAACGCAAGCTCGCCACCCAAAACAAACAAGCGATTATTACAAGCTTCATCGCGGCCTTCAGTGTCATCGCTCTCATCGGTGGCTTACTCGCGATGCTCAGTATCCTAACGCCCTCCCAGGAACCTGAAGTTCTGATCTCCTATCAGGCCAGTGAGGTCGATGAACCTGAGGATGATAACTCCCCTACGATCAACCCCATTCAGCGGAGTGTGTCGACCCCGACCTCAAATGCTACAGCAGCGGATGTTCTTGCCAGCATGTCTGTTGATACGATCGCGATTCCCACCCCGACAGAAGACCTCAGCTTCGAGTCATCGGACTTTGGCGCTAATGAAGACGACTTTGGGGACGGCTTTGCCTTCGAGGAAGTGCCAGAACTCTCAGAATCGCAAACGAGCTTCTTCGGTGCTTCCGTTACTGGAACACGTATATGCTACGTCATTGACTACTCATTCTCGATGCGAGGTCAGCGAGAGGAACTCATGAGAAGCGAACTCAGCGACTCGATAGGGAAACTGAGTAACACCGCTCAATACAGCCTCCTCTTCTGGAGTGGCCCCGTCTGGCAAGCTGGTGACAAGGTTCACATCGAGATGGACGGGTCCATCGGCCAGTCTGGATATGTAGTCGCTAAGAATGATAAGAAGCGATATCACTGGAGTAAGGAAACTGGGATCCAGAATTGGGAACCCGACGGCGCCCGCCAAACCTTTGACTGGCTCACCGCTACCCCTAAGAATATTCGCAAATCACAGCGACACGTCAAAGAAACCCCCCTCTTCTGGGGCACTCGATGGGAATACCCATTACTCTGCGCGATCGAAATGCAACCATCGCCCGACATTATCGTCTTTATGACTGATGGTGG
>WTJZ01000073.1 GCA_011524615.1 Akkermansiaceae bacterium
CTACAGCAACAGGAGGATCGTCAGCTGGTATTGAGACTCTGGACACCTATCGTGTTGTAGACGGAGTTAATAACTACGCTCGTTATAGTACTGTTCTAGATACATATGCCTCGGAGAATGGGTTTGGGAGATGGGGGGCAGAAATTGCATTCGGTCGTACGCTTGCGGAAAACTCTAGTGATAATCATGCGATTGTAAAAATTTCTGAAGGGGGAACTGATCTACACTTGGATTGGAATCCTGGCACTTGGGATGCGGACAGTAATAGCACTGGCGGTGGGGTTATCTGGCAGAATTGGGTGACGCACACAACAGAAGCATTGGCGTTATTAGAGTCTCAAGGGCACGATATTTCAATTGCCAGTTTTACCTGGTTACAGGGAGAGCGTGATAGTAACTCAGCTGAAAAGGCTGCGGCTTACGAATCTAATTACGAATTGCTACTAGACTCAGTACAGGCTCATCTGGCGTCCTTAGGGTACTCTACTGATGATACTGTTTTTGTAACAAGCAGCTTTTCTCATCTACCTAATTACCTCGATAGCGAAAGTGTAAGGTTAGCTCAGCAGAATGTAATGGGAGGAATGGAGAACGGTTTTTACATTGATAACTCTGAGTTTAGTAGCGGGTCCAACTACGTAGATGCCGTGCATTATAATGGAGCGGCACTGAACATTATTGGTGAGAATATAGCGAATGTAGTACTGAAGAATTACTTAGTACCTGAGCCATCGTCTCTCGTATTATTGTCTATTGGGGGGCTGTTGGTCTCTTTTTCGAGAAAGCGTTAATGAGGCGTTCTCATTTTTATTAGAGTGATTTCTTAATTGATATTCTCCATCAGCTAATGGGGAGAATATCAAGGTATGTGCAAGCGCATAGGGCTTGCCGCAATGCTTGGCCCGAGATTAAACGATGTGAGCGTTTGTCTAGGAACTTGTTTTAGTGCAGTGTGATACTGGCGTGGATTGTTCTTTTTTGGGCTTGATATTGCCAGTGGTCCTCTCAAACCAGTGGAGGTTGAATATCCTAATGGAGCGATCACGATCTACGATACTGTTCTCTGACCTGTCTATTTTAAGTTATGCGACTCAATATGGTTGCTTCAGTATGTGAAGATACACGATATAATATTACGTGTGTTAGTAATCTTTGCTGGCCTAAGGAGAGTTGAGGTCGAGCCGTTGACTAACACTGCCTCTATACACAGATAGTTCAGAACGTGTTTATGGGATTTCTATTGTGGAGAGAGTATTAGATAAGTTTATTTCCCATAAACGAGAGCTACTATATTGCTACATTAACGATAGTCTGCCCCAATGAGTTGAGGCAGATAGCTGAGCTTAATAGGTCTTCTGGAATCTCCTTTGCGGTTCCTTGTGATGAATATGATTCTTCTTTCGGATGCTTGGCAATAAAGACGACATTCATGTAGTATGACATCCTTGTAGTAGAGGTAGAAGGGGATCAGAGCCCCTCCATTAGGGATCTCGGGTTTGACCTGCGTTATCTTCTGAGGAGGTATGCTACATTGGCTGCCGTTGAGACTCGCAGTGATGGGGAATTGGGTGAGGTTATAGTACTTATAGGTTCCTCGAGGGAAGTTCTCTACTGTATCGTTAAGGGCTGTAATCTGTAGTTTTCCTCCATCGGAGGTTTGTTCTATGAGGTAGAGGAGTCGCTTGATTGTAGGATCGATTTTGGTCTTTCCGACAGGGACGAAGATGGTTTGATCGTCAACGACTTTGGTTGTGAAGACTTCAAAGCTGTTACTCACAGCTCGCAAGTATGTTTCCGATCGAGAGCCTTTGGTGAAGGTGAGAGGGATATATTCTTGACCGTTCGAGAAGTAGAGCTGGCTTGATGTTTTAAGAGGGGTAGGAGCGTATACAGTGAACTTTCTGGCCTGAGAGTTGGCGGCGCTGAGAGATACTGTGACCAGGAACAGGAGAGTATGGATTAAGTGTGTCTTCATGTATTAGTATTCATCTTTGTTGAGCCACCTCAGGCTAGTAATAACGAAGCGGCGACCGTATTGCTGATTGAGATTACTCAAGAGAGTAGAGTCCTCGGGGGATGTCTTGTTGTAATAATCTTCTGAGATATTAGTGTGCTCGTCCCAAGGTGCGTTACCCGCAGAATCAAAGTATTCAGGTAATCGTTGTACCGTTGCCTCGCACATCGCTTCACTGATGATAGAACCATTACTATTGGTCGTTTCCCCATAAGCTCTAATGATAAAGGTATCACTGCGCGGTCGTAGCTTAGGAGCAATGGGGATGAGGAGTTCTGCTTGATTAACCTCGCCTGGAATCCCGGATGCCGTGGTGCGATTAGGTGACTCCTGAGCATAAGGGAAAAAGTTATAACTGTCATCTGAGACTCCTGCGTAAATAGGGACGTCTCCGCCTGAGAGGTTAGCGATGTCATTGTTAATGCCTGCGTCCTCAATAGCCTTTTGGATGACTCCTGTATGGTAGCCCATTTGTCTATTGATGAAGTCGGACAAACTCATGAAAGGCCCTCGTTCTTTCACAATTCTGACGATTTCTGCACTGAGCGTGTCGATTTGTGCATTAGTTAGGGATTTGTATCCTGTCCATGGGTTATCGCTTTCTACATATGGTTTTTGCCCAAGAGGGAACGGGGTTCCTGAATTTGTGTGAGAGGTGTTATTGAAGTCATCTAATGCTAGATCTCGGTTGGCTCGTAGTAATGAGGACCAAGCCAGAACACTAGTTGAGTTAATATTGAAGGCGTTATTGATGAGGCTATAGGCGGCTACCTTTTTGTAACCATCATTAGGAGTGATGTCTTGAACAATGGTTGCAATTGAATAGTGGTTAGGGAGGTGGGGGATAATCGCTTGAGAGGTCGCACTACCTACATTATGATAAAAAAGGCCGATGGCTTCTTCTAGGGTACTGGTAGTGCTGTATCCATTACTGGTTAAGGTGTAATCGGGGGTGATGCCTGAGAAAAAGTAGCGGTCAAAGAGGGCATTGTTACACAACCAAGAGAGGTCCTTGGTCGTGAAGTTCGATTTAACTACGGAAGTTTTGTTTGTTCGATAAAGATTTCCGTACACGGAGTTAACGGGAACAAAGGGACTCGAGTATGAGTTAGCAATAGGGTGGAGTGGATCTAATGCAACTTCAGATGCATTGGCGTTGGCAAATTGAGCCAGTGAAAAGAGGGGCGCGATTGGGATATTCTTTACGGGAAAGAACTGAGTGCCAAGGTTGGTAAATGTCTCCCCCCAATACGCATTTCGATTACTTGATGAGGGAGTGATGCCTGACGACTGAAACAGGGCTGAGGCATTGTTGGAGCTCTCCATATGCAGTAAGTGATTGATAGAACAGACTCTATTTTGCTCACGTTTAGTCATGCGGCATAGAGGGTTAAACCTTGTAAAGACGTCTACAGGATTAGCATTCCCCCCCTCCCATTTAGCAGGCTTGAGAAGGGCGTGGCAGACGGCAAAGTATTGTTTGGCGTCTTCAGGAAGGTTAGACTTGAGGATCTCTCCAGCAGGAGCTTCTAAATTGCCTACGATGTATTCGCTGGGCTCTAATGATGCTGCTACATCGTTGAGTATTGGAATAAAGGATTGGCCGTAAGATTGTAGTTCATGAGTGAACTTAGTATCGCTATCCATCTCAGAAGGAATGAGAGAACTATCTCCTAGGAAAGTTTGAAACCCAACAGTGACCTTATTTTTGTAATTACTGCCACCAGGTTTATAAAAGTTATAACTGATTTGGTCGTTGTCATTAAGCAGGAGAGGAGTCTTGTCAGCGAGGTTTCTCATGATGATTCCTGAGGAGGGGGAGAAGTTATACCCTAAAGGAGCCTGAAAGTCTAATGATTGAGGAGAGGCGACGATGATTTCACCTGGGGCGAGAGTTATAGCAGTTCCATTAGTATCCCTCACTAAGAAATTGAGTTTGTTAGAGGGGTAATTATTCTTTAAGAGATCGTCTATGCTGTTGTAATATGGGGTGGGCGAATCGGACCCGTCTTCATGTTTCCATAATGCAACAACACCAGGTAAACCTCCTGAGAGGGAAACCACAAGGTTGTCAAAGGTAATATTACAGCTATAGGGGTTCCAGAAGTAGAATAGAATATCCATGCAGGCGACTACTTCATTTCCTTCGGATTTAAGGCTGATGAAATTTGATGAACCAAGTGAGACTGGAGCATAGTTAGCTTTTGCTGGTCTTGGAATGTATGCCTTAGTAGCGGTGTCGAATTCTAATCCATATTGTGAAGTAGATGTTTTACTGCCAAATACTTGCCCAACGGCTCCGTATTGTTCGCCTTCTGCTTTATTAGGATAGTATGCTCTTGCGTCTAGTGTGGGTTGCTCGTTAAAAAGACGAACGTTTTTGTATAGGTTGGCGTAGTCTCGTAGAAGCCACCAAGTTGGTCCTCTCGTGCGAGCGCTATGATCAGGAATATCATCGGAGAAGAAGCCATTCGAGCTCTTCGTTTCTGCAAAGAGGTAACGAGCCTTTGTTGGAAGACCTCCAAGGGATCTTGTTGCACCAAATACGTCATCATTGCCACCACTAACAAATTCACCCGCTTGGGCATTAAAGTTATCAGCGTCTTCGGCCTCAGCATCCCCATCCATTTCAAAAGCGAGTGATAAGTCTCGCTGTAGTCCGCCTAATTGGGTGTCTGAGAGCACAGCCTTACTCGAGCTGGTGAGTTGGTGGCGATATTTATGGCGCCACTCTGAGTAACTCTTGGATGAGGTGGATGCATTATCTGCAAGAGCGAGGTCATTGAGGGAGGTGAGCTTACTGAGATTACTCAGAAAGGAGTTGTCAGCACTTAGTTCACTTTTAGAGTTAAAGGTGAATGGAGTCTCAGTAGTACTATCCTGAAATACGCTGGGATCAATTCCGGAGGCAACACTGAGTTTAGCCGCTTGTTGCCTGATCTCATCGGTGAGAGTATGGTTACTCCGACCGAGGCTTGCTTTGACTCCTTCGTCAGAGACCCAATAGGCATAAGAGCCAGTGTTGACGAGGTTTCCGTCTTTTAACTTTTGGGTTGGGATACGATCTACTTCAACTTCACCAGAGGTCGTTCCGTTATCATCGGTATAGCCTGGGAAAATGATGAGGGGGTTCTGTATACTGACATCAGTGGGAGAGGTGTTCGTTAAGGAGTCGCTGTCTTGGCTGGAAACGAGCCAAGAGATAAACGGCTTATTGGCTCTCGGTGAAGAAGGATTATAGCTTGATGGATCGTAACTGCTGGTGTCCCAGATCCCTACCCAATTGCGTTTCTCGGAGTTTGTACCATCATTATCTAAGATCAAGTCTGCTGTGGCCGTGATACGCTGATCATGGCCGGCCGTGGACTGAAGTTGTTCAAGAGCTTTGGCTAGACCGATTTTTGCCTTTTCCTGAGCATCGTTGCTATCATTCTGAACCTTTGCAACACCTACATTGACAGAAGAGAGTGTTATAATACTTACAGCTACGAGCGCTAGTAAGACGATTAGGCTTAGTGTCGCAATGAGGGCAAAGCCTTTACTGTGTGTATGGTAGCGGGTAGAAATAGTTGTCATCACGTACAATGCTTGTTTGTCTTATTTAGTAGAATGCCTAGGAAATGTCCTTTGAGTATGAACGCGGTGCCTTAGAAGCTGATCTTGATAACGCTGGGTGTCTCTGATTGGTACATGATCTGAGATGGATCAATAGAGAGTACCTGATCCGTAAGAGTGTAGTGGAGCGGTTGATTTGTTCTGAGGTCTGTGACTTGCTGAATAATTGGTTGCTCTAGTGTGATCTGAATCGGAGTAGAGAGTGGGGAAAAGATGTGTAGATACAGACGGTTCTCAGACTTTGTGGATAGCCATTCATATTCGTACTGAGGGACGATTTTTTTGAGTTTGGTGGCTCCTGTTTTGACAGCGAGCTTCTCTTGCTCCTTAATCGTAGCGAGTGATTCGGGAGAGATGAATCGTTTACCTCGGTGTGGACTCGGTTGTGCATTGTAGATTGATTCCCCATAGACCGCGAGCCAGTCACCAACCTCATTGAGGATATCCTGACTGGCTTCTGGAATGATACCATTGGATTGGGGGCCAACGTTAAGGAGAAAGCAACCACCCTTATTGACGACTTCTACAAGCTGCTTGATGACTGTGAGGGGGGACTTCCAGCTGGTGTCCGACTGACGATACCCCCATGAATGGTTCAGGGTCATACAGGTCTCCCAAGTGTCCCAAGGGCTACTCTCAGGGATCTCGCGGTCTCGATACGAGAGGAAGTCCACGCCTATCTCTGATAATTCATCGAGTTGTGCCTTTTTGAGACCTTTGACCTGATTACCGTGGTACATGAGGCGGCTGTTGATGAGGGTGTTCTTATTGCAGGATTTGACGAGTTTGGTAATCCTTTTTCCCAGCTCAGCGTCCATCTTGAAGGGGGTGTCGAACCAGATGTAATCAGGAGCGTAATTTGTCACGAGTTCTTTTATCTGGGGGAGTGAGACCTCTTCCATGTATGATTCGAAGGAGCTGCCTTTTTGCCCCTCATCCCATGGGGTGTCATGACGGTGGAGTGCGGCGCCGGGATGTTTCCAGTCCTGAGTATGCGAATAATAGACACAGAACTTGAGACCCTGATGTCGGCATTCGTCAGCGAGCTCACGAATGATATCTCTTTTGAAGGGGGTGCGATCTACCACGTTGTATGCGCTGTGCTCGGTGTCAAAAAGGGCGAACCCATCATGGTGCTTAGCCGTTATGGTGATGTATTTCATGCCCGCCTTCTTAGCGAGTGATACCCATTCTACGGCGTTGAATTCGGTAGGGTTAAATGTGTCTGCGAGCTTTCCATATTCCTCATGTGGTATGCGGGCATTGTGCATGATCCACTCTCCATTGCCCAATTGAGAGTAGAGGCCCCAATGTATAAACATTCCAAACTTGGCTTCATGCATCCATGATTGCTTTTTGGTTGGGGAATGGAGGGCGGAGCTCGAGAAAACAGGTGTCAGGAGGCTAAATGTTGCTAAAAATGTTACGAGGAGGTTCTTCATCTCTAATGGGGGGGCTTTAAGATAAATAAAACCGCTAGGGGCTAAATTTTAATGGTTAATCGAAAAAAGAGTGAATTTTGTTGGGGAAAATTTCTGTCACTCGAGTTTGCGCTGAGACTGAGAGGGCGCTTGGAAGACTAGTGTAGCCGCAAAAACGAAGAGCTCTTCTGGAACTCTATAAAATTAGCCTTCTTGATAGGGTGACAGTTTTTTTAGAGGGCGTACCACATTAGGTTTTGCGCCTGAGAATGCTCTTGAGGCCTAGTAAAAGGGGAGAGATTGAGCGAAGTGCTGAGGTCGGCATCCCAGTGTCGTGACCGAGCTTAATTCAAAATGCCTACGAGAACTTTGGCTGTGAGGGTGATGATGATCAGTGCTACGGGGTAGATGGTGGCGTAGTTGATGACAGGGAGCTTGGATTGGTACTTGCTCGTTACACTACCGAGGGCAGGGGTGGAGGTCATGCTGCCGCAGATCGCTCCGAGAGTCGCCAAAGGTGAGAGCTTGAACCCGTAGGCGGCTACGAGAAAGGTGATAAGGGTCGAGCCTAAGGTTATGGCTGTTCCTAAGAGGAAGAGAGGGAGTCCGTAGAGCTGGAAGGTCTCCACGAAGGCGGCTCCCCCCTTGATCCCTGCATCTGCGACGAAGAAGACGAGCCCGATGTCTTGTAGGAGCTTACGCGTATCTCGTGGAATATGAGTGACGAGCTTACCAATATGTCCGAAGTGGCCTAGGATGAGTGAGATGATGAGCGGGCCTCCTGCTAAGCCGAGGGTGATAGCCTCGGAACCAGGGAGGGAGAATGGGATCATTCCCAGGAGTACACCTAGGGCGAGCCCGACGGTGAGCGAGAGGAGTTCCATGTTTTCATGTCCTCTGGATTGATGCCCGATAGCGGCGGCAAAGTTCTTGATCCCCTCTGGACGCCCAATAATACGGATCACGTCACGGCCCTCGATGACGGTGTCGCGCTCGGGGACAAAGGTGAATCCATACCGGGCAATCCGTGTAATCATGACACCATAGTTCTGTAAGGGGGCGATTTCATTGATGGTCTTGCCGATGAACTCTTGGGTGGAGACTTGTACTTCCTTTCGCTCATGCTCGATGTCACGAACGTAATCTCGGTCGCTCCGCTGTCCGATTAGATCGATGGCGAGTTGTAAGTCTTCCTCACGACCTACCATGAGGATATGTTGGTTCTCGAGGAAGGTGTCTTCATAGGCGAGGGGGAGGAGTCGCTCTCCCTGCAGGCGTCGTGCGATTTGGCATCGGTGTAGGTGCTTGTGCCCAAACTCTGCGATCCGTCTGCCAACTAGGGCGGAGTTGGTGACCTCTACGAGGACATTGAGGAGGACTTCTTCTTCTGAGGTGGAGTTGTTGAGTTCTTCTTCTATCTGACGGCGGTAGATGATCTTAGGGATAATCTGTACGAAGAGGATGATCCCAATGATGCCCATCGGGTAGGCGATACCATATCCTACGATGAGGCCACTCTGGTCGGTGAGGGACTCAGAGGCGGCAGCTAGTGCGGGGGCGCTCGACATGGCACCTGCATAGAGTCCAATACTGATGTCAGAAGGCAGGTCTAACGCGGAGATACCACCCCAGAGGATGAGTACTCCGCTGATGGTGGTGACGAGAGCGAGGATGAAGGCTCGACTTCCTTCCTTGGCCAGAGCGGAGAAGAAACGCCCACCGGCAGAGATACCGATACAGTAGATGAATAAGACGAGCCCAATCTTGCCACACCCGTCTGGCAATCGAAAGCCGAAGTGACCCATCACGAGTGCGACGAATAGGACGCCCGCCGCTCCAAGGTTGATCCCCTTGATCGAAATCTTGCCCACTAGTAGTCCCAGCCCAATCGTTAAGAAGAGGCAGAAGAGAGGATTCCCTAAGAGTAGATTAACTGTATTCATGGATGTAGCGGTTACGATCAGTATCGCACATGATGTGCCAGATGTGTGTCTCGAGTGACGAGAGCAAAAAGAAAGCTCATTTAGCGTTAACTAAATGAGCTTACATGGAGCCGCTGACCAGACTTGAACTGGTGACCTACTGATTACAAGTCAGTTGCTCTACCAACTGAGCTACAGCGGCGGGGGAGAAGATTATTAGCACAGGGGAAAATGAATTGGCAAGTATGTTTTTGAAAAAATGTTCTACAGTGGATGGAGAGGTGCGACTTTGCGCTTTTAACCGTGCTTCATTGGTCACAAGGTAGGGCATGTTTGATACTTCTCGTTCGGTCTTGCAGCCTATCGACCATCCCATGCTGAAGCAGTATGGGATTAGACTAGAGGTGAAGCGAGATGATCTGATTCACTCAGAGGTGTCAGGGAATAAGTGGCGTAAGTTGAAGTATAATATAGTGGCGTGCCATGAGCGAGGGCTACGGGGGGTGCGCACGTATGGAGGAGCCTATTCTAATCATTTGTTGGCTACGGCTGCGGCATGTCATGAGGCTGGTCTGGAGTGTCAGGGAGTCGTTAGGGGAGAGGAGCTCTCTCCTATGAGTAATGCGACTCTTAAGAGGTGTGCAGAGCTAGGAATGGAGTTAAGCTTCATTCCTAGAGGGGAGTATCGACAGCGTACTCAGGTCGTATCGGCGCCGGAGGAGGATGGGTATTGGGTCGTGCCCGAAGGAGGGGCGAATCGGGAGGGCCTCATGGGATGTGTAGAGGTGATGCAGGAAGTGTCGGGAGGTAGAGTCGTGGTGGCTCAGGGGACGACGACAACGAGTTGTGGTCTGTATCGAGGGCTCAGTGCTGATCAACGCCTGACGGTTGTGCCTGCGCTGAAAGGCTTTGATAGCTTAGGCGAAATGGCCGAACTCTTAGGAGGGCGTGCTGAGTGTTTGCGTGCACAGGTAGAGGTGCTAGGAGACTATCACTTTGGGGGGTATGCGAAGCAGACCCCAGAGTTACTCTCCTTCATTCGTGATTGGAACCAGGAGTATCAGTTGCCCCTAGATCCCGTCTATACGGGCAAGGCTTTCTTCGCGCTATGGGATCGGTTAGCGAGCTATGAGGGCGAGCACATAGTCTTTCTCCATACAGGTGGATTACGGGCGGGGCAGATCTGGTCTGAGTGACATCATCGTGGAAATCGTGCGATCTGAGGGTAAAAAGAAAGCTCATTCAGCGTTAACTAAATGAGCTTATATGGAGCCGCTGACCAGACTTGAACTGGTGACCTACTGATTACAAGTCAGTTGCTC